>NZ_JBIUCG010000010.1:0-286610 GCF_044548645.1 Nocardia sp. NPDC051929
CGGATGTTCAACGCGTGCAGCACCGCACCCATCGCGGGCACCGCGATATAGGCCACCAGATGCTCGTTGTTGTTCCACATGAACGTGCCCACCCGATCACCCACCCCGATACCCAACCCACCCAACGCGTTCGCCAACCGCGCCGACTCCGCGCCAACCTCACGATAAGTCATGGTGCGCACACCGGTACCCGTCCACGTCGACACAGTCGAATCCCCAGCGAACGTCGATGCGTAGCGCAGCAACGTCGCCAACGACAACGGCTCGTCCTGCATAGTGCTCAACATCGGAACTCCTTCTTCCATCGATGACTTCCCCACAGAAAGCCACATTGAGCGAGGTCAGGCCTCGGACAGGAACGGTTCCACGACGCCGAGGAACTCGGCGGTCTTCTCGATCATGGTCCAGTGGCCGCAGTTGCCGAGCACGTGCAGCCGGACGTCAGGAAGAAGTTCCAGCAACGCCCCCGAGGATTCCTTCCACGGCACCACCCGGTCGTCTCGCCCGTGAATCATGAGGGTCGGCTGTGCCACCCGGGTCAACTCGGCACCGGACAGGGCCAGGTCGTCGACCCAGCGTTGGCGCGGTTCGGGAAACATCGCTTCCCACGATTTCGCGACGGCGGGCTCGACACTTGCCCCGTATCGCATCTCGACCAGCTGATCGGTGATCAGCCCCCGGTCGTAGGCGAACAGCCCGATGATCTCGCGCATGTTCTCGATTCCCGGCCGGTAGTTCCAGACGGTGTCGAGCCCTTGCGGTAGCGCCATCGCGACACCCATCGAGCCCATGAGGACGAGTCGACGAACGGCCTGCGGACGCTCGGCCGCGAGTGATAAGGCGATTGCCCCGCCCATCGAGTTGCCGATGATGTCATAGGTCTCGATGCCGAGTTCGTCCATGAGCGCGAGTGCGTGCCGGGTCCACGCCTGTCGGCCCCACGTGCGCGCCGCACCGGTGGCTGTGCCACCGAAGCCCAACTGATCGGGGGCGATGACGCGTCGGCTGTGCGACAGGGACGGCAGCACGGGACGCCAGTTGGCCGCGGCGCTCACACCGGGACCGGACCCGTGCAGGAGCAGCAGCGGCGGCTGCGCGCTCTCGCCTGCGGGCTCCCCGGTGTCGATGACAGCGGTGCGCACCCCATCGACTTCGCGTATCGATGCGGTCGGATGATCGCTGGTGATGACGGCCACTTGCTAACTCCTCGTCGGGGTGGGTCGGGTTCCGGCCATCGAGGCCGCGTGCTGCGTGGAGACCCGCTTGACCGGACCCAGCCACATGTCGATCGAGCCGGGTTCATCCGGATCGAACGTGCGCGGTCGCCAAGCCGCGTCGTCCTCGATGCGACGCACCCCGAACGAGTATTCGTAGGTGAAGCCTTCGGGACCGAGAAAGTAGAGGAACACCGCTGTCGACTGCGGGTGGCGACCAGGGCCCATTTCGATCTGGACTTCGCGTTCCCGCAGGAAGTGCCAGGAACGGAAGACGTCGTCGATGGACTCCACCTGAAAGTTCATGTGGCACAGACCAGCGCTCTCGCCCTGGAATACGGCGAGCTTGTGGTGGACGGGATCGATCCGCATCAGGCACGCGGCGTCGCCGATCCAATCCGACACGCGGGCGTTGAAGTGCCCGTTCCAGAACCGGTAGGCCTCGTGCACATCCGGTGCGTCGAGGCAGAGGTGCCCGAACTCCGTGATGCCTGCCGGCCGAGCGAAAGCGACGGGGCGGGTGATCGTCTCCTGTTGGCTGACCAGCTCGATGCGATTGCCGAAGGGATCGTCGAAGCCGATGAACTCGGCCACGCGTCGCGAGCGAGCCTCTTGCTTCGACCCGCGCCGCACGGCGAAACCGGCGTGCTCGAGTTCGTTCTCGGCAGCTTCCAGCGCATCCGTGTCGGCGACGGTGAACCCGGAGGCCAGGACCCCCGACACCCCCTCGACCAAAGCCAGACAGTGGTGGCGGGAGTCGGCGCGAAGGTGTGCGATCCCTGGTTCGGTCTCACCGGCGAGTTCGAGACCGACGATGCGGGTCGCGAAGTCGACGGCGGTCCTGAGATCGGCGACTCCTGACCGCACATAGGCGATGTCGGTCAGCGTGATCATGGGTGTTCTCTCCTGTGGAAACTTGCCGAACGCACGGTGTCAGGAGTCGATCGCGTCCGGGATGAGGTTCTTCACCAGCCCCGGCTGCAGATAGCCGGTCTCCCCGTACCGAGCTACCAGCGCCGCGTTGTCGGCCAGCAGTTTCTCGATCGGTTCGGTGAGGTCGATCGCTGCCAGGAATGGCTGGCGGGCGGGCAGTCCGGTCTGCCAGTACACCTCGCAACGGTTGCCCTCGGGATCGAAGAAATAGATGCCGAACGCGTTGCCGTGCGTCACGATCATGTCGAAGTCGACATCGTGCTCGATGAATCTGCGGTGGAACTCGATCAACTCGGTCAGATGATTGACCCGGAACGAGACCTGCTGAATCAGTTTGGTGTTCTCGTCGGCGCGCGCCACGGTCCGGCCTTCGACGAGCTGGAACTCGTGGTGTTCGAAGTTCGGCCGGGCACTGAAGAACCGCATGCCCAGATTCAGGTCCTCGTCGGTGACCGTCAGTCCGAGGACGTCGCGGTAGAACGCTGTACTGGCTTCCAGGTCATCGCAGAAAACTCCGAAATGACCGAGTTCAGCGATCGGCATGGTGAATCTTCCTTCCCGTGGTGGCGGCCGGGTCATGTGCTGGTCGATCGAGTGCTCCTGGAACGGCCCGGCCGAGGAGTCCGCAGGTGGCGTCACTCCTGTTCGCTACGCGTCCGACCGTAATGTGTATGCACTTTTACTGTCAAGGCTCTTCCGGGATGTTGCCGCCGCACGGAAATTGCATACAGTTATGCGATGAGTTTATTGCCTCCCGCCGCCGATCGCGACGCCCCTGACCCCTCACTGCTCCTGGGCCGGGACTACTGGATGGTGACCTCGACCCCTTCGGCCGGGACGACCTCCGAGGACATCGCCGCCCTCGCCCCCGCGCACATAGCCTGGCTGCTGGACCTCGAGGAACGCGGCCTCGTCTTCCTGTCGGGCCCCCTCGTCAGCGGCCCCGGCGCCGGTCCGGGATCGGGCGTCACGATCTTGCGCGCCTCCGACGAAGCCGACGCAACCGCCATCGCGTCAGCGGATCCGTTCGTCACGGCGGGTCTGCGCAGCTTCGTCGTTCATCGGTGGCGCCTCAACGAGGGCAGCGTTTCGATGCGCCTGTCACTCGGCCGCGGCACCTACGAATGGCATTGAGCGGGGGCCCCTTCGAGCCCGCATCTCGTCGCACTCCCACCGCCTTCAGGCATAGAACCGTTGACGAGCGCATTTCCTGATGTCATAGTGTATACACTCTGCTGACAATGGTCGATCAGGTATCAAGGTGTGGCAGATCTCCACCGTCCGCACAGGTCATCGGCGACGACCGCCATCGACAGCAACGGCAAAACCCGGTTGAAGGAACTCCAGTGGGACGCTTGGACGAACGCGTCGAATTCACCTCCGGCGCAGCTCATGGTCAGGGACTCCGCCACGCGGTTCACCTTGCCGAAGAAACCGCACCGACCTCCATCGCGCCTCGGTATGAGGTGCGACGATGACCGCCACGGCCTTCTGCTCCCGAGCCGAACCACTCCGGCCGCGCGACGACGGCGATCCGGAGGAAGAAAAAGCACCGTTGCTCGGGCCTGATCAGTTATTGGCGGCGATCGCTGGTCACCTTACGCAAGGATCATCGCTGATCGAGTGGGCTAGGGAGTTGGGCGATCTGCACGCGGCACTGATCCCAGTGCGCCTGAATCGAACGCGTCTTCCCGCCGAATTCGATGAAGCTCGCGTCCACATCGACATTGCCGAGATCGTCAGCGAGATCGATTCGTGGGCGTTCGTCCATGTTCCGAGAGCCCCCGGAGCGCGCAGGCACACCCATTCCCTGGGAGAGGTGATCAGCCATATCGCAAAGATCTATGCCAACGCGTGGTGGACGGTGCTACACGTCGATGACAACGACGTGCGGCACGAGGCATGGTTTCATCTCGGTGAGGTCTGCGAAGGCTACGCGCAGCTGATTCACGACGTCCAGGCCTCCGGGGTCCGATTCCCGCTAGGATGGCGGGGCATCCGACACGCGCCGCCGACCTGACAGCTGCTTCCGCGAGGTCGGCCGAGCCCGGCTACTGGCGCAAATTGCGGTCGAACAGGGCCAGCAGTTCGCGGTAGTGCCGTTCATCGGCCTCGGGGTCGTGTGCGGAGGTATCGGCCTGGGTGTAGCCGTGTTGGGCACCCTCGTAGACCTCGGTGCGGTGGCGGACACCGGCGGCATCCAGCGCCTTGTCGAACAGGGCGATATGTTCCGGAGTCATGTGGTGATCCTCGCCCGCGTGGGCGAAATACAGTTCCGCCGTGACGTTTCCGAGGGTGAGATGCGGACTGTCCGGGGTGTCGGTCACCAGCGGTCCGCCGTGGAATCCTGCCACCGCCGCAACCCGATCGGGGAACATGGCGGCGGTCAGCACCGCCAGCCGCGCACCCATGCAGTAACCCGTGACGCCGACCTTTCCCGCTATGACCTGCGGCGACGCTGCCAGCCACTCGAGATATGCGCCGACATCCGAACGCAGGAGCTCCGGGGTCAGCTCGCGGATCATCGGGAAGACCTGTTGGAAGATCTCCGGCCGCTCCCCCGGGTCGATGAAGTCCGGCAGCTCGATCACAGGCGCACGCCCGTGCCGGTAATAGGCGTTCGGCAACAGAACGGTGTAGCCATGGGCGGCAATCCGATCGGCCAGTGATCGCAGGCTGGGCCGCAGTCCGAAACCGTCCTGAATCACGAGCACTCCCGGATGGGCGGCGCCATCGTCGGGGTAGGCGACATACGAGTCAGCGACACCGTCGGATGTCCGGACGTCGACCGACATACCGTTCACTGCGGTCACCCTCGAATCCTCCTGCCATGCCAGCCTTTCGAACATACCCCATTCAAGATCAGCCGATTCGACTCGACTACCGGTCGTCGGAGCATCGAGCCGAGACAGGGGCGGAGCGGTCGAGCCCGACGCGAACCCGATCATCGACGACTGGGTCAACCTTCTCGTCGACCTCACCGCACACGACCGGGACAACCGGCCGATCATGCTGTGCGGCCTCAGCGCGGGCGGCATGCTCGTCTATCACGTCGACACCAAGCCCCAGGGCGGTCTCAGCGGCACCAGCCAGCACATCCGGCAGGTCCGTAACGGGATGCAGTCGCCGATTTCATCTTCAACAACCGTCCGTCCAGGCTCATGCATTGTCTGCATATTTGCAGAAGACGTGTTTATTTCTGCGACATAAAGCGATCGCGACGCCGAGGATCCGCAGATTTGCGCAATAGTCGACCGAAACCGGAGAGCATGCTTCCACTTGGATGGATCCACCGGAGGGGCGTTCGATAGTCGAATGCACCGTTTGGGCACGGGAGAGCCCCGCAGGACGTGCATGGGATGCGGAATTGTACCGACATACCGCAGTGCGACTCGTCCCCTAGCAGGTCAAACCAGACGACACAGGTTGGTGGCACCGAGTGTGCCGTCGGCTCGACTCACGCCGAACGGAATGGAAGCGCACCGCGAGATCGACTCCGCCGCACGTTGATACGCGGGGTGTCGAGAAATCGATTTGATTTGATCATAGACTTCACCGAGGGATGAAGATCAATTTGTGTTACCTCGGCTAAATATTCAGTTAGCCAACTATTAACGGTGATGATTACCACAGCAAGAGAAGTGGATTTGTAGATTTCTTTTTCTTAACGTTGCTGGTGCGCCCGTGATGGCGTCGTTATCCCACTGTGAAAGGAAGCTCCGTAGATGTTCTCTCGTAAGGCCCTTCTCGCCGCCAGCACCGTCTCCGCCGCTGCCCTGTTCTTCGGCCCGGTCGCGGTGGCCTCCGCCGCCCACTCCGCCGCCGGCACCGGTTCCGCGGGCCTGGCCTCGGGTTCGGCCGACGGTGGCTCGTCCACTGGTTCGGCCGGCTCGTCCTCCGGTTCCGCCATGCTGGACTCCGGCAGCTCGGCCCTCGACGGGGGCACCTCCGCCGTCGTCAACGTCATCGATGCGATCACCGGCATCCGGGACCTGACCCAGCCCAAGCCCGCCTCCTGATCCGGTCTCGGTAGATCACCGCATCGTCCGTCTGCCCCTTCGGGGCCGGACTTCCCTGCGCCGCTCCGCTCCACACCGCGGCCCGCACTACAGCGGTGAATTCGCTACAGCTGAACTAGTCGATTCGCCGCATCGAAGCAGATGCGGCGGATGGACCCAGAGATTCCGTTTGCCCGCTAGGGAGACAGCTCCCAGTGCTGCGAGCGCTGAGCTTCCTTGAACACAGGTTCGTGCCGCCCGGCGAAGTCGCCGGACGGCACGAACTTTTTTCGGGCCACCCACCGAATGAAGTTCAGCAGGCTACGTCCCCCTGGGCGGCCTTGTCGAACGACACATGCACATGGTCGTAGTGATTGGCGGTCGGGCTCCCGCGGTCTTCCAGATAGGACCAACCGCTGCCATCGTTGTACCGCTGCCGCCAGATCACGTAGGTCACACCGAAACGCTGCTGATTGGCCAGCACGTATTCGGCGATCGCGTCGCCCCGCGCGGAATCGGGTGTCATGAGATCGAGTGCCAAGCCTGCGCCGTGGTCGCCGTCGCTACGGCCGATGGCGCCGCCGATGTCGGCGACGGCGAACGTCTTCTTGAGTAGGTTGCCCACCTGTGCCACGTGCGGCCGCGTGCCTGCGAGTTCGGTCGAGCACGGTACAGGGGGAGGCGGTGGTGGCAGGTGCTGCGCAGCCTCCCTGGCCGACGGTGGTGGTTGCTCGGCCGCGGACGCCGCCGCTGTCGGCCGAGTGATCGACGGCACGCTGGTCGGCGGCGCGACGGCTGCCGACGGCGGCGAATCGGCCGCTGCGGCATGCCGAGCCTCCAGGCCCGGTCGCGATACCGCCCACAACACGACGGCGAGGGCCACGGCGATGCCGCATACGGCCAGGGCACTGAGCTTCCGGGCTGCGGTCCGTTTACGGTGTTGACCAGGCATGATGTCGGCTACCGATTACAGTCGAGAATAGGTCACCGATACATTACGAAATGGTCGCGAAAATGTCACGCCGAGCGGGCGAAAGGTGCTCGGGTCCGCTGACAGGATCGAGTCCGAGTGTCCTGCTGTGCCGCGGAACGAGCTGACCAGGCCAGAAGCCGGTAGATAGCGCTGTAATGGTTCAGCTGAGGTGAGAAGTCAGTCGGGTCGACTGTCGGCTACCGCAGAAGATTGCGGGCCGGCGAGTCGGCCGACGGCGTGGAGGTGGCTCAGCGCTTGG
Source organism: Nocardia sp. NPDC051929 (assembly GCF_044548645.1). Classification (NCBI taxonomy): domain Bacteria; kingdom Bacillati; phylum Actinomycetota; class Actinomycetes; order Mycobacteriales; family Nocardiaceae; genus Nocardia; species Nocardia sp. NPDC051929. Next base: position 7,378 of record NZ_JBIUCG010000010.1, read on the forward strand.
CGGTAGGAGTCCAGGACGCTGGTCTCGCAGTAGGGCACCTCGAGTTCGACGCAGAACTGTTCGACCATCGGCTTGGCCCGGCGCAGGTTGGGCCGCGGCATGGACGGGAACAGGTGGTGCTCGATCTGGTAATTCAGTCCGCCGAAGGCGGCGTCGACGACTCGGCCGCCGCGGACATTGCGGGACGTGAGCACCTGCCGACGCAGAAAGTCTGCCGACTCGCCTTCGGCCAGTACCTCCATCCCCTTGTGGTTGGGCGCGAAAGTGCAGCCCATATAGAACCCGAACAGGCCCTGGTGCACAGCGATGAAGACGACCGCTTTACCCGGCGACAAGACCAGGAAGACCGCGGCGAGATACCCGGCGGCGTGCGCGGCCAACAGCGCGGCCTCCCAGACGCGGTTGGGTATCGCCCAGCGCAGCACCGCCCGGACACTCGCGTAGTGCAGACTGCCTGCCTCGAGCAACAACATCGGAAAGAACAGCCAGGCTTGATAGCGGAAAATCAACCGCCGGATGCCTTTGCCGGTCCGTGCTCGATGGCCGGAATGGGCCAGCACCCCCATCACGTCCGGATCCGAACCCTCGGTGTTGGGGTGAGCGTGGTGGCGGTTGTGATTACTTACCCACCAGCCGATGCTCACCCCGATGCCGAGATTGCCCGCGATCACACCGACCAAGTAGTTGGCCCGCCGACCGGCGAAGATCTGTCGGTGCCCGGCATCATGACCGAGGAACGCGAACTGCGCGAATACCACTGCCAAGAAAGCGGCAACCACCAGCTGCCACCACGAGTCGCCGACCATGACGAACACCGCCCACCCGGCAGCGAACGCCACCGCGGTGACCGCACTCTTCCAGACGTAATACCGCAACCGCCGATCCAGTAGCCCGGCTTGGCGCACTCGACGCAGCAACACCGCATACTCGCTGCCACGCGCCGGTCGGTTTTCCTTGATCTCGGCGGTCGGCGACGAAGCAACCGGCGCTGCTTGCGGTCCGTCCCGATCGATCGGGTCATAGTCCGCGAGCGCGGTTGTCGTGACGGAGGAGGTCGGCATCGTCCGACCGGTAGAACTTTCGAGAACCACGGATTGCCTGCACATCCTGTTGTCACTGTTGGTCTCCGGGCTCGGACGTTGTCCTTCCGTGCCCGGCGTCGACGACAGCAGGCTATCGGAAGTCGGCCCGGAAGACTCACCTGCCTCGAGAACTAGAGTGTCGCGATGAGACCACCGCGAGGTGAACGGATGTGCCGATCGACGACACATCCGCGTGACGATCGGGTTGCACAGACATCGGCAGGCGCGAGATGAGGAATTGTCCTATGGCCGAGACACTTCCGTGTCGGTTGTGCGAGTTACCGAACGTCGGTCGCAGTCAGCACGCGGGCGTCGGCGGTGCCGTCCAGCCGCGCGCCGACCTGAGGATAGGTCGGGTACTCGATGCCCGAGATGTACTGCACCGTCCGCACCACCTGGCACGAGTAGCCGAATTCGTTGTCGTACCAGACATAGAGAATCGCGGTGTCACCCTCGACGATCGTGGCATTGGCATCGATGATCGACGCTGCGCGCGATCCGATGAAATCGCTGGAAACCACGTCCGTGGCGGCGGTGTAATCGAGGTTTCGGCTCAACGGCCCGGCGAGCGAAACCCCGCGCAAGTAAGCGAGCACATCGCTCTTCGTCGTCTCCCGCTGAAGCTGCAGGTTCAGAATCGCGACCGAAACGTCGGGGGTGGGAACACGAATCGAGTTGCCGGTGATCTTGGCCTTGAAATCCGGCATAGCCTTCGCGACCGCGGACGCGGCACCCGTTTCGGTGAGCACGAGATTGAACGGCGCGGAACGACCGCGCCGGTCCGCCTTGTGATAGTTGTCCAGCAAGTTCTGGTCGTTGGTGAACGAATGAACCGTCTCCACGTGCCCGCGGATGATGCCGTACTCGTCGTCCATGGCCTTGAGCGGCGGAACGATCGCGTTGGTCGTGCACGAGGCGCACGAGAAGATTTGCTGCGACAGGTCCAGGCCGCGATGGTTCACGCCGTGCACGATATTCGGGATATCGCCCTTACCGGGCGCGGTGAGAACGACTTTCGCGATGCCGGGGCGCAGATGCTGCGACAGCCCGTCCCGATCACGCCACCTGCCCGTGTTGTCGATCAGGATCGCGTTCGTTATCCCGTACTCGGTGTAGTCGATCGTCGTCGGATCATCGCTGTAGATGAACTTGATCGTGTTCCCGTTCGCGGTGATCGTGTCGTTGCCGGTATCGACCTTGATCGTGCCGTTGAATGCGCCGTGCACCGAATCCCTGCGAAGCAGCGACGCTCGCTTGCTCAGATCGTCGTCGCCTCCCTTGCGCACCACCACGGCACGCAGGTTCAGCCCGTTGCCGGATCCGGCCTTCTCGATGAGCAGGCGAGCGACCAGGCGACCGATGCGGCCGAAGCCATAGAGGACGACATCCCTCGGGCCCGGGGACAGAGCCTTGTTGCCGTTGGTCACCTCGGCCAGCACCGCCGCGGTGAACTCGCGGATCGACAGTCCGCGATCGTCGGCGCGATAGGCCATGACCAACTGACCGAGATCGATCTTGCAGGGCCCGAGATCCAGTTCACTGAGCACTCGCAGGAAGGGAAGAGTCTCGTCCACCGACAACTCCTCGCCTTCGATCTGCCGCGCGAAGCGGTGCGTCCGCAGGATGCTGATCACCGACTTGTTCACCAGCGACCGGCTGTGCAGCAGGATCGTCACGCCCTTGCCCCGATACAACGTGCCGATGATGGGAATCATTGCCTCGGCGGCGGCTTCCTGGGCGTTCCAGCGGTCGAGTTGTTCGGTAGTCAACGTAGGTCCTCGGATCTCCTCGATTTACACGCGTATCGATGCTAATCAGGGCCCCGATTTCACCGAGGCCGGATCCCCCCTCGTGAGATCGCCAGGTGGCGACCCCGAACGAGCACCATCGTCCGAGCGGCGGGCGGCCTATCCGATATCGACTACTCGGGCCCATGCGGGAGGCGCGTCCGGAACGTAATCGGGGTCGTTTTCGCGCCACGAAGCGGCGTGCTGCCGACGGAACAGCCCTACCACCGTCCGGCACGGTGGCCGTGTGGTCGGCCAGGGTGTCTGGCCGTCGGTCAGCACCACGAGGACATCCGGGCGGGGGTGGGCTCGTATCGCCTTGGCGATGCCCGTGCGCAGGTCAGTGCCGCCGCCGCCCACCAGTGGTATCCGCTCGGCACGGCACAAGGGATGCACGATCCTCGCCGCCGCGTCGCACGGCAGCACGGTGACCAGGTCGCGGCGGCCGCCCACGGCACGGGCGATGGCGGCCACCTCGAGCAGCGCGCTGCCCAGTTCCGTATCACTGACCGACCCCGAGGTATCGATGAGCACCGAGACCCGAGGCGGCGTTCGCCGCAGACTCGGCAGCACTACGCCGGGCACCCCCGCCGAGCGCCGTGCCGGCCAGCCATAGGTGTAGTCCGCACCCGCACCGGCGACGCAGACCGCGGAGCGGAGAGCCGCTCCCAGCAGATCCCGCCACGGTTGCGGCGGATGGAACGCCTCTTCCGCCCAGCGCCGCCACCCTTTCGAGGCGTTCCCCGGACGGCCGATGATGCCCTGCGCCACCCGGAATCGGACGGCGTCTCGTTCGTGTTCGCTGAGTCCGTCCGCACCGTCGGGCCCGAGTTCCCATTCGCGTTCCAATCCGTCTGCGCCGCTGCCGCAGTCGAGCCACGCTATGCCCTGCGTAGTGGGTCCGAGCCGGAACTTGCGCAGGTAGTCCTCCATGAGCTCCCCCTCGGGCAACCCCAACGACTCGGGCGTGACAGCGTCATCGGGGCGGGTCAGCCCGTCGCCGAATGCGTCGTCGTTGATTTCGCAGTCCGCGGCGATGTTCATCCGCAGTCGTTCCGCCGGGCCGGTCAAGTCGTGTTGCCGGGCGAAGCGGTCACTGCGACCGTGATGGTCGCGCAGCAGATGCGACACCTCGTGCACCCACACCCCGGCCAGATCCGCTACCGAAGTCCGGTCCACGAACGCAGGCGACACGTAGCAGCGCCAGTGCCGGTCGACACCCATCGTCGGTACTCGGCGCGATTCGACGACGCACAGCGCGAACAGAGCGGTCGCCAAGTAGGGCCGGACCCTGGCGGCGTGCAATCGGGCGGCGAAGAGCTTGTCGCGGTCCAGCGGCCGCAGCGCGTTCGCGGTCATCGGCCTGCCTTCGCCGCGACACGGCCCGCTGCCCGATCCGCTTCCGTGGACACCGATACCACTCCGGCGAGTTCCTCGATGGCCGCGGGCACGTCCCAGTCGTCCTGGCGCAGCGTGGCGAGAGTGGTTGCGGGAACGACGATCAGATCCGGCGCCCCGGTTTCCGAAGCCTTGACCAGAAGCGCCCATGCCGCATCCCAGCGGGATTTCTCCGGCCGTTTGCGGACCGCAGCCACAACGCCGTCGAGCACAGCCTGCCGCAGATCCCCCCGCTCGGGCAGGACGGCTCCCGCCGGGTCGGCGAGCAGCACTTCCGGGTCCGGGAGGTCCATCCGGTCCAAGCTCGCCAGCAGCTCGAAGCCCGGCCCCTCGCCAACAGTGCCTCGGACCAGCTGGGAAAGCACATCCCGGGATGAACCGGCCGCGGTGGCGAAGGCGATCAGCCGCAATGTCATCTCCCAGCTTCGAGGCGACGGCCAGGGACCGCCTCGGCGGGTTTCGGTGCTGGGGAGTTGATGCACGAGAGCGGGACGAGCCGCCAGAAGCGCACACACCGCGCGGCGCGCGAAAGTCACAGCGTCGCCCAATCTTTCGGGTGCCAGCCGCGGTAGCGTCGCATGGGGCCAGGTCCCGCCGAGGCCCCGAACGACCACTTCGTGGTCGTGGGCCCATTGCAGATGCACGAACCGGTTGGCCAGTGGCGGGCTCAGTTCCCAGCCATCGGCCGCCGAGGATCGCGGATTGGCCGCGGCGACGATCCGAACACCGGGCGGCAGTTGCACGGTGCCGATCCGCCGCTCCAGGACCAGACGGAGCAGGGCGGCTTGCACGGCAGGCGGGGCGGTGGACAGTTCGTCCAGAAACAGCAGTCCGCGCCCGGTCCGGACGAGCCGTACGGCCCAATCCGGCGGAGCCATCGGGACTCCGTGTTCCGCGGGATCGTCCCCGATGATGGGCAGGCCCGAAAAGTCGGACGGCTCATGGACACTCGCGATCACCGTGGTCAGCGGCAGGTCCAGGTCGGCGGCGAGCTGGGTCAGGGCCGCGGTCTTCCCGATCCCTGGTTCACCCCATAGGAGAACCGGCAGGTCGGCGGCCACGGCCAGCGCCAAGGCCTCTAGTTGGTTATCGGGGCGCGGTTCGGTGGTTACCTCGCGGAGCAGACTCAGCAACTCGTCGGCCACATCGAGTTGGGCGGGGCGGGCCGGATCGGCGGCCGTACGGACAGCGGTAAGCATGTGTGATCACCTGAAGGGGTTGCGTTGTCGAGTGGATGTGCAGCGAGGTCGCCGGGTCAGCGCGAGGTCGCGTTGCGGGGGTGCGCGCGGCGGTCGCGTGGACGGCGCACCGGAGGAACGCGCCCGATCCCTGGCTCGGACAGGGCCGCCTTGAACAGTCCATAGGTAATTCGTTGTCGCGCGAACGTTTCCAGTTCGTCGCGCAGAGCACCGTCGCGCAGTACCGCGTCGGGACCGAGCAGTCCCGCTACGATGGCCAGCGCGCCGGCGGTGTCGCCATGGTCCAAACGCTCACGGACACCGACCAGACAGTCCGGATGACGGTGCGCCTCATCGATGGCCTGCAGGCAAGGCAGTGGAGTGCCGGTCAGGGCGACCAGCAGTTCTTCCCGCCGGATCTCGGCCTGGTTATGGTCCAGCGCGGCCAGGAACCCGTCGACCAGCCCGATCCTGTGCTGTTCTCCCCTGCACTGCACCAGGCGCGGTTGACCTGCCCGGTCCAGGATGCGTGGCGCATCGTTCGGCGAGTAGTCGGGTACCAGTGCCGAGGCGACCAGCGGATGCAGCCGATCGGCCGCTATCGCGCCGGCACGAAGCAGTGCCGGATCGGGCAGCACCCAGGTCGCCGCGTCGGGCAGGACGGGCAGCGCGGAGACGCCGCCAACCGGGTATCCCGACGCGATCCGCACCATGGACCGTCCAGAACCGTTTCCGTCCACGTCGAGAACCAACCGTTGCCGGGCCCCGAACCGCACCACGAAAATACCGCTACGCCGTCCCTCGGTGTGGCGCAGCATCTCCGCCTCGGCCGCCCAGCGGTCGACGGCGCAGCGGCGGACCTGCGGCACCGCGGCGAGCAGTTCGGCGGCCGGCATCGCGCAAGTATCCGCGTGCCGCTCGGCCCCGGACCGTGTGCGCAGCTCGCCGACTCTGCGCGCGTCCCACAAATGGCGATGAAGATCCAGGCGAAAACGCCGGTGTGGGCGAGGATGCGGATGGAGCCCGGCGCTGGTTCCGGCGGCGGACCCGTCCCACAGCGCGAGACTGATCCGCTGACCGGCGTCCGCCCAAGCCGGCGCGGTCCGAACGACAAGGTGCATGGGGCGTGCGCCGCCGCGCTGGTCCGGTGCCGTGTCGTACCGCGCCAAGGCGATGGTCAGACCCGGCCGCAACAACCCGTCCGGAGCGACTCTCGGCAGATGCCAGCGCAACAGGTCAGGAGCCAGATGGCGGAGATCGGCCCGGATTCGAGCCGCGAGTTCGTGCCCGTGGCTACGCGCCACCGACCGCACAGTGAAATCGACATCGAAGCCTGCCGCGGCACACGCGCCCGCCCAGTCCCCCACGCGACGGCGGGCGGTAGCAGTCTCGATCATGGAGGGCGGCACGGCGAATTCACGCACACGCAGCCAGAAGGAAAGGCGGGAGTCGTTCTCGTTCGCGATGTGAGTGAGCATCAGCACTCACCTTGTGCGAACGGAACCCCCAATCTTTGAACAGATGGAGTCATCATCGCGTTGATCATAACCTCCCGAACCGTCACCGGCCAGCCGAAGGGGCTCGGCGGCAGCTTCGCCGAACCGCTTCCACCCCCACAAGCACCCGCCAGACCGGTTGGTGCAGTTGATGATCAGCTAGTTTCCGGTGATACATCGACGCCACATCCCCCTGCGGCATCGCCCGGGGGACGACTGCACCAGCAGATCCAGTCGCCCCGGATGCGCCACTCGAGCCGTACGGCAACCGCCTACCGAATGAATCGGCGAATGTGATTCGGGAACGGGAGGTTTCGAGTGCGGCCACCACCTCATCGACGAGGAGCCGGCGAACCTCTCCTGAATCAGCAGGACCATTCTGGACCGGAGTCCCGTCACCGCCGAGAACTGAACACCATTGCGGCTGAGTGGCGCCGCTTCAGCTGCGGAAAGCGTGCGCACGGTGGAGTGCCTCGATCGCGTCGGTGAGTTCGGCGACCGGCCCGTCGACCACGGCGTCCGGCACGACCTCGGTGATCGGCAGCGCCGCGACCGGGGCACGCGGGACACCCCATTCCGCCAGCCAGGACACCAATTGACCGGACGACACGGCGTACACGATCCGCCCCAGGCCGACCCATCCGTGGCTCGCCGCGCACATCGGGCAGTGCTCGCCGGAGGTATAGACGGTGGCCGCGGCGCGCTCGTCAGGCGACAGATGTGCCGCGGACCAGCGAGAGATCTCGAATTCGGGATGACGTGTCGCGTCACCCGCCTTGATCCGGTTCCGATCCTCGAAGAGCACTTCCCCGTCGGCCGAGACCAGGAGCGAGCCGAACGGCTCGTCCCCGTCGTCGAGCGCCTCCCGGGCGAGTTCGACGCAGCGGCGCAGGTACGAAAGGTCCTCGGCAGTGATGGTCATCGCACCATCCTGGTAGCAGAAAGCGGGTGGGCCTTGCCGGAATCGACAAGGTCCACCCGCCGACGCGGTCGATCAGCTATCGCATCGGCGCCGGTCCGCATTCCTTGCCCATCAAGTCGGGGAGGTGCGCCCATCCGGACGAGCAGTTCATGACCTCGCCGCCGTTCACCTGGAACGGCTGCGTGATCTCTCCACTCGCGGGCGCACCGTTCGACGGCGTGCAGTCCATAGCGGTCACCCTGCCTTCCCACACCGGCGAATGGGACGAACAGTTGTAGTTCCACATCTCCTGCGCCGTGGCGGTCGGCGGACAGAACAACAGCGCCGCCGCGGCGGCGAAAAACGGGGGAAGACCCAAACGAACGAGGCGTGTGGCTTTCATGACGATCTCCTTGTCCTGGTTCCGTGCGGTCTGAATCGGTAACCGCCCCGGACGAACAGTCCGAGTGGTAGCGAGCAGAAACTGCTTGGTGCTCAGGAGAGAACGTGCACACTGCGATAAGGACGCTACCCCCGGGATATCCGACCTGATGCGGAATGCCGACCGCTGTGACCATTCGGATATGGTGGCGCCCATCTCGGCTGCCGAGCCGGGCGAACGCCGAGCTCAGTGGGCATGCTTCCCGGGCGCGGCGCTGCCGCGGTACTCGCCGAGATCGGAGACGAGCTCCATGATTTCGGGCATGCCGTGCGACCATCGAGAGTCCGGGAGCCGTGGTTCACGGTTTCAGCACAACCTTGCCGACCACCGTGCCCGACTCCGCGAGCCGCACCGCCTCGGCGACCTCGGTGAGCGGCAACCGTGCGGCGACCTGTGCCCGCAATGACCCGGCCACCGCGAGATCGAACACCTGCCCGAGGTCCTCGGCGATCCGGGCGCGGAAGGCCGCGGCGTCGCGCTTGCCCGCCCACAGATTGAAGAAGTGCGCTCTGCGCTTGTTCGGCACCGCGTTCCACAGTTGCAGCCGGGCGAGCAGTTTCAGCACGGGAAGCCGGGAATCGCCTTCGACGTCGCGGGTAGCCGCGGTGCCGTAGGACACCAGGGTGCCACCGGGCGCGAGCAGCCGGAAGGAGTCCACGATGCCGGGCCCGCCGACGTGGTCGAACACCGCGTCAACACCGTTCGGCGCCAGCGCCCGGACCTGGGCGGGCACGTCGCCGCGGTAGTCCACCCACTGCGCGCCGAGCGCCCGGACCGCGTCCGCGTTGCGGGCCGACGCGGTGCCGATCACCGCGATACCGGCCGCGCGGGCCAGCTGCACCAGCGTGGAGCCGACGCCGCCGTTCGCACCGTGCACCAGAATCGTCGCACCGCGCCGGGTTCCGGCGACCCGGTGCAGCATCTGCCACGCGGTGATCCCGTTGACGACCAGCGTCTCCGCTTCTGCCGGGTCGAGCCCGTCCGGCACCGGCACCAAGTCGGCGGCGTCCAGCAGCACGTGGCTGCGCCAGCCGCCGGTCTTGGTGAGCGCGGCGACCCGGCGGCCCCGCAGCGCCGCGTCCACTCCCGAACCCACGGCGACGACCTCGCCGACCAAGTCGTAGCCGGGCACGAACGGGAACGGCGGCTGGTCGTAGTACTTGCCACGGCGCATCTGCTGCTCGGCGAAGGAGACTCCAGTGGCCTCTACCCGCACCAGCGCCTGCCCCCGACCGGGTGGCGGCAGTTCGCGCTGCCGCACCCGCAGTCCGCTCGGTTCGACTTTGCCGGGCAACACGATCTCGGTAACTGTCACGTTCGGTGTGCTCATCTCGGAACCTCCTAGTGTGTGATTGATCAATCACTCGATGGGCAAATGGCGACTTCGCCACTCAGGACGTCGATTACATGCGGTTCGGGTGCCGGATCCCCTTGGTGAGCATTGCCGCCCACTCTCCTGCGCTCGCGTCGATGTCGAGCGTGGTGATCAGATGACAGAGCTGGCCGTAGGCGATGAAGCGCTGGACCTGCTCGGCGCTGCCGCCGGACCGCTCCGCGGCGAACGCGGTGACCCGTTCGAGCCCGCTGCGCATAGCGGCGGCGATTTCCGGGATGTCGGCCGCGGACTGGGCGTGCACCTGCACCATGAGCAGTCTGTTGTCCGCGATGAGTTCGGCGTAGGCGCCACCCATTCGATACAGGATCGCATCCGGGTCGGTCTCGCCCGGCCGGGACGCACCGGCCGACAGCGCTTCCTCGATCAGTTCGAAGGCGCGATCGAGCGCGGCGACGAACAGCGATACCTTGCCGGGGAACAACTTGAAGACGTACGCGGGCGAGATCGATGCGCGTGCCGCGACGCTCGTGATCGGCGTGCCGTGATAGCCGGTGCGGGCGAACTCGTCGATCGCGGCGTCGACGACGGCCTCGCGCCGGAGTTCCGCGGTGGAAAGAGTGGCACGTCTGCTCATGTGAGTGACTGTACACTCACTGCTCGAGTTCGCGCAACGGCGCCCGAGGCGGTCGCCAGATGACCTTCTGCCCTGTCGATACCTTCGCCGCCGTCGAATGATGATCGGAGTAGCGAACACGCCACCGCAATAGAAGGAGATGCATCATGACGACCGCGCGGACCATCATGCGGCCCGACGTACAGCACATCAGTGTTCGAGAAACCATGGAGGCAGCCGCCCAACGCATGCGGCAGCTCGACATCGGCGCACTGCCCATCTGCGACGGCGAATGCCGTCCCGTCGGCATAGTCACCGATCGGGATATCGTCGTGAAGGTGGTCGGTGTCGGCGCGAATCCGAAGACCACCACCGCCGGCGAATTGGCGCAGGGCGCCGACCGACTGCACACCGTCGATATCGACACCGATGTGCGCGACGTGCTGGTCCTCATGGAGCAGCAGCGGATCCGTCGGCTCCCGGTCACCGACAACGGCATGCTGGTCGGCATCATCACCGAGGCCGATCTGGCCCGCAATCTGGCCGATAGCACCGTCGGCGAATTCGTCGAGGCGGTCTGCGCGGCCCATCTGCCCGCCACCGAGAAAGTGTGAGGATCCGACGCGTCGGCCAGCCCGTCGAAAACTGTCTCGGAGAGGTGCAACGCGGGCAGCATCGCGACAATGATGCAGTAGGAATGCCGAGGCCGATATCATCGATACCGCGACCTTTTCACAATGCTGATCCTCCATAGCGAACGCGATTCATCCGTGCGGGAGGTGGTCGGTGAACGGCATAGCGTTCGGTCGCTACCGGTTGCACGAGTTGATCGGCGAAGGCGGCATGGGCCAGGTATGGCGGGCCTATGACACCGCTACCGACCGCATCGTGGCGATCAAATTGCTGCCCGAGCGCTGTGCGATTGATCCCAGCTTCCGGGAGCGGTTCCGACGCGAGGCTCACGACACCGCTCAACTGCGCGAACCACATGTGGTCCCGATCCACGGCTACGGCGAGATCGAAGGCCACCTCTATCTCGATATGCGCTTGATCGATGGCGACGACGCGAGAACCCTGCTCAACCGCGATGGTGCGATGGAGCCTGCGACAGCGGTTGGGGTGATCTCCCAAGTCGCGGCGGCACTGGATGCGGCGCACGCTCAAAGTTTGGTACACCGCGACGTCAAACCATCCAACCTGTTGGTCACCGATACCGGCTTCGTCTATCTGATCGACTTCGGTATCGCGCGCTCGGCCAGCAATACCCCGCTGACCAGCACCAGCACGATGATCGGAACCTTGGCCTACATGGCTCCGGAGCGATTCACCAGCGGGGTCGCCGACGCTCGGTCCGACGTGTATGCCCTTACTTGTGTGCTGTGCGAATTCTTGACCGGAATACCGCCCTACCCGAGCACCAGCACGGAGCAACAGGTCGCGGCGCACCTGACCGCAGCACCCCCGGCGCCGAGCATGCGGCGGCTCGACCTACCGGTCGAGTTCGACGATGTCATCGCCCGGGGCATGGCGAAGGACCCGGACGACCGCTACCAGACCGCCGGAGAGCTGGCAGCCGCCGCCGAACACGCTCTCACCACTGCTCCTGCGGTTGCCGCCGGAAGCGCTCCCCGAGCCGGCCCCGCTTCGGTGCCCCCCGGCTTCGGAGATCTCCGCGATCGGCCCGGGCCGCCGTCGCCGGTACCCCCCACAGAGCCGTACGCGGAGCAAAATTCCACGATCAACGCTGGACCTCCCGTAGATCTGCCCGGTCTTCAGCCCATTCGATCCGAATCGGGCGGGATCGCACGTGGCGGCACCGCACCGCCTCGACGTAAACGGCCTGTCGTGGGGGTAGTGGTGACCGTGGTCGCCGCGTTCATCGCCGCGGCCCTAGGAGCGGGTATTTGGTGGCTGACCCGGCCATCGAAGCCGGAAGTCGCTTTCGACGGCAAATACGAAGTCACCTACACGCCCAAAACTCTCAACGGGAAGCCGGACAACAGTCCCCCCCAAGAAAGGACATGGTCAGTCCGATCCGACTGCCCACCGCACGGCGAACGCTGCGTGGCCTCGATAACCAGCCAGAGCACGGCCGAGCGGGAGACAGCCCCGGCCAAGTTCAGCGCGGACTATCGCGACGGCACGTGGACGATCACAAGAGACATACGGGCCCGCCCCGACCCCGATTGCGAAAGTCCGATCACCAAGGTGCCGCAGAACGTCCCGGCATGGCAGCGACTCGAATTCCGACCCGGCATCCCGGCGTGGACCGGAAACTCCTTCAGTTTCGTCGGCGGCCCTTGCGCATACACCCAACAACAAGAGATGAAGCTTTCCCGCGTCGGCGAGATCGACCGGAAGGTCGACGTCGTCCCTCCCGAAACCATCCCCGACCGCGGTCCCAGCCCGACCATCGCGCCGATCAGCGGCTCCTACGACGTAACCATCACGTATACCGCGACACCAGACGTTCCCAATCCCCCACCGCCGAGCAAGTTCCGGCAGCAATACAACACCCTGTGCATGCGTGAGGGCGACCGCTGCGCCGCAACGACGGACACAAATTCCGGCACAGATCCGCGCAAAGATCCACGCGCCGTCTTCGCTCCGATGTTGAGGCTCGAGGGCGGGGTCTGGCGGACCGATTACAGCATCCCCTTTCCCTGCTTCGCGGAATCGAACGAGCCGCACACCATCGCGACATTCAATTGGGATTTGTTCGCGTCCGACGTGGGCCCCGACCCCACCGAATTCTTGACCGGTACATGGACCCGCGAGAAATCGGATCCTTGTCCCGAGACCAGCCGTGCCACGGTCGAAATGCGGCGGGTCGGCTCGACCGGCGGGCGGCCCGCTGTCGCAGGCAGCAATGCGGACCAGCAGCCCCATCCGTCCGCGGCTCCGGCGATCGTCGCAATCCGCTTACCCAAGGGCAGCGATGGATTTCGAGACCCACACCTCGGTCAAACGATCAGATGACAACGACAAGAGCGGTCCGGCCGAGGAATTCCAGCTCGCTCCGCGCCGCACCGCTCGAGATGGAGGCGGACATGACCACAGGCGATGCGGATTGGTCCAGGCCGGCGGCGATGGCCCTGCCGAAGGAGGGGTTCTTCGAGCTAGAGCAAGGCCGGTACGGGCCGGTCTTTCCCCGCACACCCGCCAATTACGGCTTCTCGATCATCGCGCGGGTCAAACCCGGCCGCGAGGAGGCGATCCGGGAGTACGGCAAGCAAATCGAGGCCGCGGTCGCCGAAGATCCCACTGTGCTGGCGCCGCTCCGGCTGCATTACTTGCGGTGGGTACTGTTCGACATCGGCGACGGGTTGTGTTTCCAATATCAGGGGATCTTCGATACCGACTTCGACAAGTACGTCGAGGATGCTATCGCCTTGTTCCTGTCGACGGGCATCACAACCGTATTCGTGAACCTCGAAGGGTTCCCCGAAGACTGGAAGACCAATACCGATGCGGTGGTCGGGTTCTTTCGTGAGCATCAATTCCCGAGCTTCCTGGAGTACGGTGAGTACCCCTATGTGACCGCGGACGAGGTCAAGAAGGCGCTGCGCGTGAAGGCGGCTTTTTCCGACATGCTCGACCAGATGCAGTAGGGACCGAGAGGTTTGCCGATGCTCGAACTCGACGACATCCAGCACATTCTGCTGACTCGCGTCCCAGCGCTGACCGGACGCTACGAGTTCCTGTCGTTCGCCGGCGCCACCGGTGGGCGGGCGTGGCTGTCTGCCATGGTCGACCGCGTGGCCTCGGCCGCCGACGCACAACGCTCCGTGACCACCGACCGCCGATGGGTGACACTCGCGTTCACCTGGACCGGCCTACGCGCACTCGGCGTGCCCGAACAGTCACTGGCAACGTTCCCCGAGGAGTTCCGCCAGGGCATGGCAGCGCGGGCCGCCATCCTGGGCGACACCGGGACCGCTCACCCCGACCATTGGGTCGGTGGATTGGCGGGCGACGATCTACACGCGATCGCGATCCTGTTCGCCCACGACGACGCCGAACGCGCTCGCTGGGTGCACGAGCACCAGCAGCTGCTCGGCCGCTGCACCGGAGTGACGGTGCTGTCGTCGCTGGACCTCGCGGCCGTTCCGCCGTTGGAGTACCCGCACGACCATTTCGGCTACCGCGACAGGTTGTCGCAGCCGGTGATCGAAGGCTCCGGTGAGCAGCCCACACCGGGCACAGGTGCCCCGATCAAGGCCGGCGAGTTCATCCTGGGATATCCCGACGAGGACGGTCCTCCGGTGGGATTGCCGCAACCGGAGGTGTTGTCGCGCAACGGCAGCTACATGGCCTACCGGCGCTTACAAGAACACGTCGGGCGATTCCGCGAGTTCCTGGCCGAGCACACCGACACCCCGGAGGAACAGGAGTTGCTGGCCGCGAAACTCATGGGCCGCTGGCGCAGCGGCGCTCCTCTGGTGCTCGCCCCCGAGCGGGACGATCCTGAACTCGGGGCAGATATGCGGCGAAACAACGATTTCAACTACAAACAGATGGACCCCTACGGGTACGCCGTGCCTTTGGGCTCGCACATCCGCAGGCTGAATCCCCGCGACACCGGGGTGAACATGCAGCGGCGGCGCATGATCCGCCGCGGCGCCACCTACGGACCGCACCTCCCCGAAGGCGTTTCCGAGGACGGCGCCGAGCGCGGAATCGCGGCCTTCGTGCTGTGTGCCAGCCTGGTGCGCCAATTCGAATTCGCCCAGAACGTGTGGATCAACGACAAGACGTTCCACGAACTCGGCAACGAGCGGGATCCGATCATCGGCAACCAAGACGGCACCCTGGAATACAAGATCCCCAAACGTCCGATCCGCAAGACCATCAGAGGATTACCGGCGTTCACAACTCTCAGGGGTGGCGCGTACTTCTTCATGCCCGGTGTTCGCGCACTGCGCTACCTCTGCACCCCTACCGACAACGAGGTGGCACCATGAGCACCGTCACCCAGGCACGCACCTACAACCAATCTCAGCTGCCACGCACCTACACTCCCGGCAGACGCCGGTTGAGCATCTACTGGACGTGGAGTTATCCCTGGGAGGCACAGCGCGATCCCGCCGCGCTCGACAACCGCTTCTCCACCATGACCGAGGTGCGCCAAGCGGCTTGGCCTGCCTACGAGACGCCCGAGTACGACGCCGCGCACTTTCTGCAAGGGATCGCCGGAACGCTGGAATTGTTCCACCGCTCCACCCTTACCTTCCAGCAGATCGCCGGAGAGGCCACCGGTCACCCCGTCGCGGTCTTCCAGCGCATCGATCAAGCCGGGTTCGAACTGCCCCTCGACGAACGCATTCTGGCCGACACCGATACTCTCATGATCTTCGGCCTCGACCACGTTCTCGGTCAGGCAGAAGCCGCGCCCGACGAGATCGCGGCCCTCGACGAATGGCTGCGACGCGAAGGCACCTGTCTGCTTTTGGCGCCTCATCACGACGTGGGTTGCACCGATGACCTCCAGCAACGCCAAGTCGAATTTCAGCACCACGGCGACCCGCTGGTGCCGCGCCAACAACGCTTCAGCGCCTACACCCGCTCACTGATGAAAGCCCTCGACGTTCCGGTGCACAACATGTACGGACTCCGACCCGCCGTCGCCGAAGGCACGAAATCCATTGCGCCCCTGTCCACATTTCCTGACCTCGACGACTTGCACCTGCTCGACAACGTCACCACATTCAACTTCCACCCCCACCTCCCGCACTATCACCTCACCGCGCCCGCAAGCGCATCCGTGCGCCTGCTCGCCCGGCAACCCATCGACCTCGACCGACCCCACCCCTTCACCGCCGAAGGCAACACCGAATTCAACACCGCGATCTGGCTGCCGCCCACCGACCGACGCGCAGGCGACATCGTCATGATCGACTCCACCAACTTCACCACCCTGTTCGGAGGAACCGAAAGCCTCATCAACCTCTGGCGCAACTTCGCCCTCATGAAGTGACCGCGCACCACACCGACGCGGTCTACCTCCTGCCGGCCAGGGGCCATCCGCCCACGGCGTTCGGCGGCCATCTGCCGCAGTTCCGCTTCGCTACGTGGGCGTCGATGTCAGCAATTGGTAGGGGCGAGCTCTCCGCGGGCCCGGCCTTCGAGCCACAGCAGCACCGCAGGCGCACCCAATACCGCAGGGGCCAAATGTTCCAGCGCGGAAGGCAGTTCAACCGACGGCACCAGCACCGTCTGCACCCGCACCCCGGCCGCGCACCAGCGGCGGACGGTATTCTCGATCGCACCGAGCGGAATCTGCTGGTCCTTCGGCGAATGCCATTCGAGGATCGGGTTTTCCGGCATACCGGGATAGAGTTCCAGGCTGTTCTCCTCCACCACCGAGCGGGCTTCGCGGCTGTCGACGATCGAGGTGTTGTCGAGGTACTCCCGAGCGCTGCCGTCGACGCCCGCGGTGAGGATGTCGTTGCTGCAACTGTTGGCCATGTCCTGAGCGACCGCGAGGCCGCGCGGGTTGAGATACGAGCTCGTCGGCAGTCGGTCCGGGTACTCCCGCTCCAGACCGATCGCCGCCGCCATGGCCAACCCGAACGAGGGGTGCCGGTCCAGGCCCAGTGTCTCGGCCATCGTCATCAGATTCATCGGGGCACCACCGATGGCCGCACCCGCGAGTTTCAGCTCCGGTGCGTATGCCGGCTGCAACGCGGCCGCCCATGCGGTGGCCAGGCCACCGCCGGAATAACCGGCCATGACCGCGGGGCTGCGCTCCACGGCGAGTGCGGGTAGCCGCTTCACCGCACGGATGCCGTCCAATACGACATGGCCACCCAAACGCGCTGCCCCGAGAGCGAACTGCGGTCCGAGGTGATCCGGCAGCGCCACAGTCCAGCCCTGGGCCAGCGCCACGTTCAAGATCGGCGTGGTCGCCACCAGGTTCAGATCGTCGCTGTACAACTTGTGCGATATCGCGCAGCCGGTGCCGAGCGCGTTGATGAAGTGCTGATACGACAACAGCGGCCCGCCGGGCTGTCGGGCGAAGGGAGTCAGAACCGTCGTAGTCGCCGCGATCGGCGCTCCATGCGAGTCGGTGGACCGGAACTTGACCAGCGTGACAGTGGCTGCGGGGAAGATCGCCAGCGCGGGCAGTGCCCGCACACCCAGCACATCCCCTGCTTCGTGTGCCGCCAGATCCGCCGGGGCGGCATAGAACGGGTCCGGATCGGGCAGTGGATACAGCGGTTGCGCGGTTGCCGTCGTCGCCAAGAGCAGCCCGAGTGCCACACCGCCGATCGCACCGCTGCGCCTGCTGCCGGGCAAAAGAAACCGCCGGATCACGATCTTCTACCTCCAGTAGTTCGCGCATTTGTCGACCGGCCAGCCTGCATTCAAATCCGACGCTGCGGGCTGACCTTCAGCGACACGCCGCACGAAAATCTGAAACGGTAGGAATCGAGATGTGCACGCGCTGTCACACACGCGCGAAGTCGGCAAGGTGTCGGGTGGCCCATTCGCGGAACGAGGTCGGCCGCACGCCGGTGACTTTCTGCACCGTCGGATGCACGACGGAGGTGAACGACTCCAGCGCGGTGGCTCGCAGTGCCATGATGGCGTCGGCCATGATCTCGGAAAGTCCGTGGTCCAAGATCGCCTGACGGGCGGCGGCGGGCTCGACTTCCAGGAACCGTAGCGGCCTGCCCAGCACGTCGGCGAGTACGGCGGTCATCTCGGCGGGGGTCAAAGCCTCCGGTCCGCTGAGCCGGTAGGTTCGCCCGTCATGACCGTCGGTGGTGAGCACGGTGGCGGCGACGGAGGCGATGTCGTGTTCGTCGACGACCGCGATGCGGCCGTGGCCATAGGCGGCGAACACGCTGTCGCGGTTCCGAATCGAGTCGGCCCAGTGCAATGCGTTGGCCATGAACCCGAGCGGGCCGAGGATCGTCCACGGAATGCCGCTGTCGCGCAGTGCCTGTTCACCGCGGCGATGCCAGCTCGGGATGGGGTCGGTCGCGGTGTCGTCGCCGGTACGCCCGGAGGACAGCTTGACGACATGCGCGACATCGGCGCGTACGGCTTCGCGCATCAGGTTCGCGTCGTGGGTTGGGATGTCGGGGCCGGTGGAAAGCAGGAACACGCGGTCCACCCCGCGCAGCGCCGCGGCGATGCTGCCGCGATCACCCAAGTCGCCCGCGACGACGTCGACGGCAGCGGGAAGACCGGCGGCGGCGGGCCGACGGGTCATCGCGCGCACGGGCACCTTCGCGGCGACGAGTCGGTCGACGAGCGAGCGGCCGACAGTGCCGGTGGCGCCGGTAACCAGAATCATGAGAGTCCCTTCCGTGGATCGTTGTCGTCGCGTCCTGTCCGACGACGGGACCCAGCATCGGCCCGGAGCCCCGCCAGCTCCATCCGCAGGGAGATATCGGTGGAAATTTTCCATTAGAGACGGAATGCTGAAAGAAATGACCGTGATAGACGAGCTGGACCGGGGCATCGTCCATGCGCTGCACATCGATGGCCGCGCAACGTTCAGCCGTATCGGCACGGTGCTCGGTGTGTCGACGCAGACGGTGGCCCGGCGCTACCGGCGACTGCGCGCCGAGGCCGGGTTGCGGGTGGTCGGGCTGAGCCGTCTCGACCGCGACGACCACACCCGCTGGCTGGTCCGCCTCGGCGCCACCACGACGGCAGCCCGGACACTCGCTCATTCCCTCGCCCGACGACCCGACACCTCATGGATCAAACTCCTGTCGGGTGGCACGGAAATCCTTCTCATCCTTCGCATGCCGCACCAGGCGGACGCGGCGCATCCGCTGCTGCTGCAGGAGATCCCCCGCACCGCCGGTATCACGACCGTGTCGGCGCACTATGTGCTCCACACCTATTTGGGCGGTCCGACGCCGTGGCACGGACAAGTCGCAACCCTCACCGAGCACCAGCAGCGACAACTCACACCACCCCATCACGACGCGCTGTCCGCACGCCGGCTCTCCAGCGCCGACGATGCCCTGTTGTCCGCGCTGCAAGCCGATGGACGGGCCGGGCTGGCCGAGCTGGCGGCAGCCACCGGATGGTCCCCGGCGACGGTCGCGCGCCGCCTGGCCGATCTACGGGCGCAGGGCGAGATCTTCTTCGATGTCCAGGCCGACGACACCCGGTTCGGCGCCACCACCCAGGCACTGCTGTGGATGTCGGTCGCTCCCGCGCGGCTCGACCAGGTCGGCCTCGAGTTGGCGCGGCATCCCGAACTCGCCTTCGTGCTCGCCACCACCGGTCCGAGTAACCTTGTGGCCCAAGCGATGTGCCCGAATCCCAGCGCCTTGCACCATTACCTGACCCGCCGCCTCGGCAGCGACGACGCCATTCGAACACTGGAAGTGACACCCGTACTCGCCACGGTCAAAGCCGCGGGTCACGTCATCACCGAAGGCACCAGGCACGGCACAGCCAGCCGTCGTTCGAAAAGCGCGGCGAATTCGAAGTGAGGCGCCCGTGCCGCAGCCGCATCCCGCATCCGCGCAATGCCCCGAGGTGGTCGTGCATCCGGCGCGCCGGGCGCGGGTCCACAACAGACCGATCGCACCGGCGACAATAAGGGCGATGCCCAGCGACTCCAGCCACGAAAGGCTCACCAACGCCACCCCGCCGCCGAAGATTCCGGCGGCGACCAGGACTGGAAGCGCGCAGCATCCGACACACAGAAGCGCGCCCAGCCCGATCGGTACCCACCAGCGTCGCGTCCGCGTGCGCTCAGCACCCACACTCGCCTCCTTCACCGGCGGAGTCGGAGGTGAACGGTACTGGGCAACAAGGGCTTTCGCTGCAGGCAAGCAAGTCGTCACAACCTGCCTCCAATGCGGCATGCAAGGTGTCGCGCACCGCGGTCAGCTCGGTGAGTTTCGCATCGATCTCGGCCAATTTGGCCGCCGCGCGCGCTTGTAGCCCGACAGCAGTACGGCGACCCGATCGGGCGGCGGCCAAAAGCTCGGCCACCTCGTCGAGGGTGAACCCCAGCCGCTGGGCCGCCTTGATCACACGCAACACCGTGACGGACCGCTCCGGATACAGTCGATGCCCGCCGAGAGACCGCTGCGGTTCGGCGAGCAGACCGCGCCGCTCGTAGTACCGCAACGTCTGAGTGTTCACCCCGGCGGCCGCGGCCAGCTCGCCGGTGCGCAATCCGGTCAACGCCGATCGCCGCCGATCCAGGCGTCCGCCCGCGCGGCCAGCGCGTCGAGGACCGCGGCCTGATTGTCGGGAACGGCGATACGCATCACCGGACCGTCCTCGGTGGCGTCGAAGCCGAAGGTGAAGAACGAGCAGCAACCGGACTCGCGCGCGGCGAGGTCACGGCCCTCCTCCTCCGCCTCGGCGGCCAGTAGGAGATTCAGTCGCGTGCGCGCGGACCGATCCGTGCGCCGCACCGATCCGGTGATGAAACGGTCGAACTCAGCGACTCGTACCGACTGTTCTACGGTGGGCAGTGTGCACGAGTCCGGTACCCAATCACCGGTCGGGGGCGTGATCGTCATGCCCTCACGGTAAGCCCGTACCCAGGTACAAGATGCAACCTCGAACCGCGGAAACGTGCGTACGTCCACCATTCCGCACTGCTGTATTACAGCGTCCGGCAAATTCGATGCTTCAGTTCGAAGTGCTACGGATGTTCGGTCCGTTGCACCTGTTCGTTGATGAGGGTGTCGTCGTCAGCCGGCGGCTCGGGGTCATGCCACTCTTCTGCTCGGCTGGAACGATTGCCTCGTATCGTGCCTTCCAACTCGTGGGCCAACTCGTCGTCGTGTACGGGACCATGCTTGGTATTTCCTCGTTCCATGGGATCTTCTCCTGTTGCGGTTGCTGGACACCGGCGCGCTAGCGGTGGCGCAAAAGGGTGGCGACCCCTTCCCGGGGTACGACAGCACCTTCGACGGGCACGATCGAGCCACCCTGCAGCAATGTGACCACCGGCAACGCTTCGTCCGCGCGGTAGGCGCGAGACGATGTCGCATCATCGATCCACTGCGCCGCGGTGATGCCGCGAAGCAATTCCGGATCGAGTTCGACGGATCGGTCCCCCACGGTGTCCGGATCGATCAGCAAAGTATCGGCGTTCGCCGCCAGCAGCGCCGAGACCGTCTCGGGCAGCCCCTCGACGGCCAGGCCGTCTGCCCTGCCCCGCGCGGTATTCAGTTGCTCGACGACCTGTCCCTGGCGCTGCCGTGCCTGCGTCCGCACCGCTTGCTGCACCTGCGCTTCCAGCGCGGCGGAGTCAGCACCCGCGGCCCGGGCACCGGCCTCGACCTCGACGATCCGAGCGGTAGGCGAATCGAGTGCCTTTGCCAGCGCTGCGCGGGCGCCGACCTCACCGACCAGCACGATGACCTGCGCTCCGACGCGATCCGCGAGATCGCGGACCGCCGTGGCGGCCTCCCCGACGTTCCGGCGGACCACTTCCTCTACCCGGCGCTGCATCGAAAGGTGTGCCCACCCTCCGCCGTGATGGATCTTGTGCACCGGATGCGCGGTGCCTTCGGCGGTCATCTCGATCAGGTTCTCGTCCTCGTCGACGCCGTACAGATCGCAGCCGACACGGTCGACGACCGCGATCACATGCGGCACCTCACGGGACTGCTGCTCGATGAGAGGCAACAGATACGGAAGCGCCGACACCCGCACTGTCTCGCGTGCGGGCGGCTCGGCGAGCATGTGATCGACGAGGACGCTGTCCGAATCGGCGATCAGCAGGCGGCCTGCACGCCCTTTCTCCGCCTTGACTTTGCTGATCGCGTCGTCGAGTAGCGTCAGCGTCTTCTCGGGAACGTGCTGGGCGGCCAATCGCTCGCGGATCGAGCGCCACCGTAACGCTTTTTGCTGCTCGGCGTCTTCGGTGTCGTGCGAGGCGTCGACGCAGAGCGAGACGAACGGGCCCCGCCGTTGCGCTATTTCTCTGAGATTCGTGCCATACACATCCGGCGCGTACCCGGTTCGGCGTGCACGAATCCGAATCCGCGAGTGCGTTCGGAATACGCTCCGAACGGTGGTTTGGCCGACCCAGGCCCGGGTAGTCGCCACGCGTCCGCCGGGACAACCGACTGGAGGTGAAGCCATGGCCGAAACCGTCATCGACGATGAGCTGTGGGAGGAATTCCACCGCCTGGTCAATATGTCGTCCCGGCAGTTGCGCGACTGGCTGCGCACCGAAGGCGCCGATACCGGCACCGAAACGGAACCCGATCGCGCGGGGCCGGAGATCGGCCGGCGCATCCTTGCGGTTCTCGGCAAACGTCGTACCGACCTCGATGCCGACGACATCGCGGTGATGCGCCGGGCCGTGGACGAGATCACCGCGGCGCGCGGTGCGGAAGCAGAGCGCGAGCCGCGCGCGGGCAGAGACGACTGGCGCAGGCATCTGATGTCACTCGGACACGACCCACTCCAGCCGTCGTGAACTCCGCATCGCGAGTCGAGCGGATGGGTGTGCGCTCTGCAAGTTGACGGCGAGGAGGGTGCTTCGATGAAGGCAGTGGTGTGGCACGACGTGGGAGATATCCGGCTCGACGAAGTCGATGATCCCAAAATAGTGGAACCGACCGATGCGCTTGTGCGGATCACGACCTCGGCTATCTGCGGTACCGATCTCCATCTCGTGCGCGGCACGATGCCGGGCATGCAGCCGGGAACAGTGCTCGGGCACGAGGCTGTCGGAGTGGTGGAGGAGACCGGGGCAGCGGTGCGCGGGTTCAGCCAGGGCGATCGGGTCGTAGTGTGCTCGACCATCGCATGCGGGACCTGCTCCTACTGTCGTTCGGGCTACTTCGCCCAGTGCGATACCGCGAACCCGAACGGACCGCAGGCGGGAACCAGTTTCTTCGGCGGACCGGAGAGCACAGGCCCCGTCGCGGGGCTGCAGGCCGCTTACGCGCGCATCCCCTTCGCCGCCACGACGCTGGTGAAAGTCCCGGATTCGGTGTCCGACGAACAGGCGATCATGGTCTCCGATGTGCTGCCGACCGGCTGGTTCGGCGCCCGATTGGCGCAAGTCGGGCAGGGCGACACGGTACTGGTGCTCGGTGCTGGCGTGGTCGGGCAATGCGCGATCGCCGCAGCGAAGCGTCGAGGCGCGGCACGGGTGCTGGTCGTCGACGGTATCGCCGATCGTCTGGCGACCGCTCGCGCGCAGAACGCCGAGCCGATCGATTTCAATGCCGAGGATCCGGTGGCAACGGTGCGCGAGCTGACCGGCGGTATCGGAGTGGACAGGGTGATCGACGCGGTCGGTGTGGATGCCCAACGCCCGAAGTCCGGACCGGCCGCACAGAATCTTCCGGTTTCGGATTCGACGCTGGAAGCCGAGCGCGAGAAGGCGGCCCCGCAGGGCAGGACCGAGGGCGCGCAGTGGTTGGCCGGCGACGCGCCCAGCTTGGCGGCGCGGTGGGCACTCGAGGCAGTCGCCAAAGCCGGTAGCGTCGGCGTCATCGGAGTCTATCCGCCGAATTTCGACGCTTTCCCGATCGGCGCCGTGGTCAACCGCAATCTCATCGTTCAGGGCGGCAACTGCAACCACCGCCGCTACGTCCCCGGCCTGTTGGGCAGGGTGGCCCGGGGCGACATCGATCCGACCGCCTTCATCACCCAGCGCGCCGACCCGGTCTCGATCATCGAGGCCTACGAGACGTTCGACCGGCGCGAAGACGGCTGGCTGAAGACGATCGTGCCGATGTGAGGTGTGTAGCGATGCTGAAGTCGATCCTCCGCGGCGCCGCGGCGGGAGCCGCGGGCACGACCGCGTTGAACGCCGTCACCTTCCTCGACATGATCGCGCGCGGCCGACCACCGAGTCGCACGCCCGAACAGAGCGTCGAGCGCATGACCGACAGGTTGGGCGTGCAGGTGCCCGGTGACGAGGAACAACGGCGCAGCCGGATTTCCGGCGCGGGTGCGCTGCTGGGCACGGGGACCGGCGTTTCGGTCGGCTGTGCCTACGGTTTCGCCCGTTCCATGAAGTGGCAGCCGTCGATTCTCGCCGCCAGCACGGTCAATACCGCCACGGCCATGTCCGTCACGGCGCTATCGCTTCTCAACTTGGGTGTTTCCGATCCGCGCCGATGGACACGTTCCGACTGGCTCAGTGATCTCGTGCCACATCTTGCGTACGGGCTGGTCACTTCCCTCACCTACGCCGCCATGGCCGACAGTCGTTCGACCTCGCGGCGACGTCGGCAGTGGCCGTGGGCATGACCCCAGCGGTGCCGGCCATCTCCGTGATGGGTTCGCGACTGCGCGGAGCCGGGTCGGCGAGCCTGTGCCGGTCAACCCGCCCTGCTGTCCGAGTTCGTCTGCGTGCTAGTCGAATCGATGACGACGATATCCAGTTCGCCTGACGAGTACCGGGCGCGCAGGGCTTTCTTGTCGAATTTGCCGACACTGGTCTTGGGTACTTCGGGCAGGAAAGTCCAGCGCTCGGGCAGTTGCCATTTCGCTGTCCTACCGGCCAAGAACGCACGCAGCACGCCCGCGTCCGCCTCCGCTCCGGCCCGCAACGCGGCGGCGACGACCGGTCGCTCGTCCCATCTCTCGTCGGGTACGCCGAACACGGCGGCCTCGACGACGTCCGGGTGCGCCATGATCGCGTTCTCGAGCGCGACCGACGAGATCCATTCGCCGCCGGACTTGATGATGTCCTTGGCTCGATCGACCAGGGTGAGGTAGCCGTCGGCGGTGATGGTCCCGACGTCACCGGTGCGCAGCCAGCCGTCACGGAACGCGTCGGAGCCGACCGTGCCCGCATCCGGCGAGTAATAGGACGCGGTGATCCAGGGCCCCCGAACCTCCAGCTCCCCCACGGCTTTTCCGTCGCGGGGCAGCTCCGCGCCGTCATCGCCGACGAGGCGCGCTTGCACCGTAGCGGGGAAGCGTCCCTGGGTGACCCGGTAGGCGTAGGCGTCTTCGCCCTCGGTTCCGGGTGGCGGCCACGCGACGCAGCCCAGCGGCGAGGTCTCGGTCATCCCCCATGCCTGGATGATGCGCACTCCGTGGCGGTCCTCGAAGGCGCGCATCAGTTGCGGCGGCACGGCCGAGCCTCCGACCACGACCGCTCGCAGGTGGCCGAGGTCCTGCGGGGCGGCGTCGACCGCGGCGAGCACACCGTTCCACACCGTCGGTACGGCGGCGGCGAAACTCGGGCGTTCGGCTGCCATGAGTTCCAGCAGCGGCGACGGCTGCAGGAAGCGGTCCGGCATCACCAGCGAGGCGCCCACCATGAGCGCGGCGTAGGGCAGGCCCCACGCGTTGGCGTGGAACAAGGGGACGATGGCCAGCACCCGATCGCCCGTCCTGATGCCCATGCCGTCGGTGGTGCAGGCGTGCATGGAGTGCAGCCAGTTCGAACGGTGCGAATAGACAACGCCTTTCGGGTCACCGGTGGTGCCGGAGGTGTAGCACATCGCGGCGGCGGATCGTTCGTCGAGCAGGGGGAAGTCGAACGTGGACGAATGTCCGGCCAGCAGCGTGTCGAGTTCGTGTACCGCCACCCCCTCGGGTGCGCGCAACGCCGCCGCGTCACCGTTGGCGACGATGACGTGGCGGACCGTACGCAACTGCGGCAGCACCTGCGTGAAGGCGGGCACCAGCGAACCGTCGACGATCACCGCCTTGTCCCCCGCGTGATTCGCGACGAAGGCGATCTGTTCCGGGAAGAGACGGATATTCAGGGTGTGCAGCACCGCGCCCATGGCGGGTACGGCACAGTAGGCGAGGAGGTGTTCGTTGTTGTTCCACATGAAAGTGCCCACTCGGTCGCCGCGGCCGATTCCCAGCGCGGTGAGGGCGTGCGCGAGTTGGGCGGCCCGATCACCGAGTTCGCGGTAGGTCAGTACCCGCGACCCGCTGCCCGTCCAGGTGCGGACCGTGGCATCGGCGTGCACGGTGGTGGCGTAGCGCAGCAGCGTCGCCAAGGAAAGGGGTTCATCCTGCATGGTGCTCGGCATCGGCAGGTCGTGCTCGGGGTAAGTCATTTCGTGCTCGTCTTTCTCGAAGAATGCCCGGCCGACGGGAACGTGGTGAGCCCGGGCCGACGTTGCCGCCGGGCCCGGGCTGGTCTCATGGGTTTCAGCCGCGCAGCGCGGAGGCGAAAATCGGCGCGAGCGGGGCGACGCCGGGCTTCTTCGCGAAGTTGGTCAAACGCCGCAAGGTGGTGGCGCCCGTGCGGTTGGTGACGAACCACGGCGGCTTCGGCGACAGGCTGAATTCGCCGTGCAGCAGCGACCGAGGCGAGGGGCGGAACGGCCCGCGCAGGACGGTTCGTTCCGGTTCGGCGATCAGCAAGGCGTTGTGCACCACACCGATGCCGCTCTGGATATCGGTCAGAGAGTGCCCAGGGAAGGCGCCCCACGACGCGCGGGCGGTGAGGTAGCCCAAGCCGGTCCAGGCGTTGACAGCGATCGTGCCGTAGCGCAGTTCGGTGACGGCCGTGTCGAATCGGTCGCCCAACTGTTTGATGGTGGCCGGGTGGGCGATGATGTTGACGCCGAGCGTGCCCTCGAACTCGTCGTTGCATACCTGCACCGCCCGCGCCAGGAACTCGGCCGGGTCGCCGCCGGGCAATTCGATCACGCCGAGCACCGGGGCGAAGTATTCGGTGTGCAGAGCGGGCTCGCGCCGATTCGGTGTCAGGCCCTCGATGAGGGTGCGTGCGCCGATCACTTGCGCCTGCGGGTAGCTCTGTCGGGCGGCCTCGACACGGTCGGAGGATCCGGGATAGTAGTCCGGCCGCTGCGGCGCGCGGCCGATAGCCGCACGGAGTTCGGCGAGGAACCGCTCCTTTTGCGGCCAATCCGCGGAGATCACCGCCACCTGTGCGGCGATGCAGTTGTACCCGTTGTTGTGGAGGCGCTGCGTCGCCAGGTGCTCGGCTTGGAAGCGCAGGTCCGCGTTGGACCATCGGCCCGGCACCACGATGGTGGGAGAAACACCGCCGAGTTCGCTGGTGATCGGCTTCGTGAGTCTGGGCGTGCCTGCCGCCTTGTTCCGTTCGGCCTCCGCTCCGGTGCCGAACACGATGGCGTCGTGGGTCGCCGCGCTGCCGGTCATGTGGACGGCGTCGACATCCGGGTGGTGCACCAAGGCCGCGCCGACTTCAGGGCCGCCGGTGATCAGGCGCACGAATCCGCGCTCTATCGCCGGAGCGAAGATCTTCTCCAGCACCGGCAGCAGCGGATCGGTGATCGGGTTGAGCTTCAGCGCCACCACCCTGTTGTCCGCGTAGAGCTGGTACAACACGTCCAGAGGGGCGATCGAGAAGATGTTGCCCGCCCCCAGGACGACGCCGATGCCGCCGGTGCTGGTCGGCGTGCGCTGCCCCAGGCCCGCACGGGCGCGAACGGTTTCGGCGTCGACGCCGGGCCGCGACCAGACTTCGGCGCGGAATCCGTTGAGCAGCAGGGCGTCGAACACTCCGTGCGGAAACACTTCGACGGCCGTCCGGCCACCGGGGGCCGGACGCATCGGGTATCCGTCGACCGGGCTGCGCCCCTCCTCCAATGCCAGCAAGGATTCCGCGAGCGCGGCAGCCCCGGTCAGCAGGGAATACGGTCCGCTCACCCACTCCTCACCGAGCAAGGGCGAATCCGAGGTCAGTTTCTTGATCCGGGCCGCGGTCTCGACCCACTCCTGCGCATGCCGCGCCGTGTTGACATGAATCTGATCCAGCAGTCGGCGCCGTGCGGGCAGCGCGGTGCGCGCCCATTCGACTTCACCACGCCGTAGTGCGGAGACCGCGGCGCCGACGGTTGCCGTCACGGTCGAGGTCATGCTTCGGTTCCTTCCGATTCGGCGTCCTCGAGGACCATGTCGGAAGCCTTCTCGCCGATCATGATCGTGGGAGCGTTGGTGTTTCCGCGCACTACCGACGGCATGACCGACGCGTCGGCCACGCGCAGACCGCGCAATCCCAGCACGCGCAATCGCGGGTCCACGACGGCGCCGATCGCGCAGGTCGACGTCGGGTGGTACAGGGTCTGCGCCGTCCGAGCCGCGAAATCGAGCAGCTCGGCATCGGAATCGCCGGTGGGGGTAGCGAATTCACCGGTGGTGAGCTCCCGGAGCGCGGGTTGATCGGCGATCCCGAGGGCGCTGCGCAGCCCGGCGATCACGCTCTGGCGGTCCTCTCCGGTCTGGAGATAGTTGTGCTGGATACGTGGCGCCGTGCCGGGGGACGCGGAACGCAAGGTGACTTCGCCGCGGCTCGTCGGGTTGATCAGGCACGGGCCGAAGGCGTATCCGTGCTCCGTCGCGGCCCCCATGCCTTCACCGTGGAACAGCACCGGCGCCATATGGAACTGGATGTCGGGCCCCGCGAGACCGCCGCGGGTCTCGATGAAGCCCCCTGCCTCGCCGATATTGGAGGTCAGCGGGCCGCGTCCTTGTTCCTGCAGCAGAGCGAGGTTTTCCGGGGTCAGTGCGGTCATCAGCGACTCGCGATCGGTGCGGTAGTTGAGGAACACCGACAGATGGTCTTGCAGATTCCGCCCGACCGGCAGGTCGCGGATCGTCTCGATCCCGAACGCCGACAGCTGATCGGCCGGGCCGACACCCGACAACAGCAGCAGATGCGCCGATCCGTATGCGCCCGCGGCGAGAACAACCTCGCGCCGGGCCTGGATCACTTCCGTGCTGCCGTCCCGGCCGATGACCACACCGGTCGCGCGGCCGTTCTCGATGACGACTCGATGGGCGAGCGCGCCGGTGACCACCGTCAGATTGGGGCGCGACGCGGCCGGGTGCAGATAACCGACGGCGGCGCTGCACCGCATGCCATTGCGCTGTGTCACCTGATAGCGACCGACGCCCAGCTGCGTGGACCCGTTGAAGTCCTCGTTGCGGAGGTGGCCCGCTTGCTCGGCGGCGCGCAGGAACGCGTCGCCCAGTGGATGCCGCGATCGGCTTTCGCTCACCGCCAGCGGCCCGCCGACGCCGTGGTAGGCGTCCTTTCCGCGTTCGTTGTCCTCGGCCTTGATGAAATAGGGAAGGACTTCGTCGTAGCTCCATCCGTCGGCGCCGCCCGCGGCCCATCCGTCGTAGTCGGCACGTGCTCCGCGAATGTAGATCATCGCGTTCATGGAGCTGCTCCCGCCGACCACACGCCCACGCGGCAGATAGGCGCGGCGGAATTGCAGCCCGGCCTCGGGCTCGGTGTCGTAATCCCAATCGAGCGGACTTTTGAACAGAGAGGGAAATGCGACCGGCAGATGGATTTCGTCCGCCGTGTCCTGCGGCCCCGCCTCGATCACGGCCACCTGGACCCGCCGGTCCTCGGACAATCGACTCGCCAGCACGGATCCGGCGGATCCGGCGCCTACGACGACATAGTCGTACACGGTCGGCACCTCTCTCGAAATCAATTCTCGAATCGGGGCGCTATGACCCCGGTCACTGTCGAAGTCGATACTGCTGGGGGGATGCCTCGAACCACCATGTGCACGGGCCTACCGATCCACGGCGGATATGTGTGCCAGAGCACAAGCGCATTCCCGGCGAATGCCTACCATCTATCCATGACCACGCTGACGGAGCCGCCCGTGAATGATTCCGCCGCGGTGGCGCGCACGCTGCTCGCGGAGGTCGACGACCTCACCGCCGAACTCGTCGGCCGGATCCGGACCGGGGACCACGCCTACGCGGAATCGACCGCGCTCACCGACGCTGAGCTGGGCTTCGTCGTCCGCGACAACCTCGTCTCGCTGCTGGGCCAGCTCTCCGGCGGTGTCGGGCGTCGGCTGCAGCCCGCTACCGTGGTGGGCCGGGTCAAAGCCGAGCTCGGCGTGCCCCTCCCCGCGGTGCTGCACGCGTACCGGCTGGCCGGACGACTGCTGTGGGAACGCGCGCTCGCAGTGGCCACCGGCACGAGACTCGACGTGTTGCCCCAGCTCGGGTCGGAGATGTGGCGGATCATCGACGACTATTCGGGAGCGGCGGCCGAGGCGTACGGCGACTATCTGACCGAGCGAGTCCGCCACGACGATTCCGAACGCCGCGCTCTGTTGCGCCGTCTACTGAACGGCGATTCCCACGATCCGACACAACGCGACATCGCCCGCGCCCTCCACCTGCCCCCGCTGGGCAGCTTCGTCGTCGTGCATGCCGAAGCCGATCCCGAAGCACTGGCGCCACTGATGGGCATCGAGTCCCGGCTCCGCGCCGAATACGTCGAATCGATCTGGATCACCGAAGCCGGCGCTCGCATCGGGCTGCTCAGCCCGGCCACCGAGCGCGCGCACCAGCAGGTACTCGCTCAACTGCGGCAACACGCCACAGGCCGGGTCGGCGTGAGCCGCCCGTTCTCGACCGCGGGGGACGCAGGCGCCGCACTGCGGGAGGCCGAACTGGCCGGGCGTTGCGCACCGGCAGGCACCGCCACGGTCACCGTCTACGGTGACACACCCATCCCGCTCGTCCTCGCGCATGCTCCGTCCGCTGCGCACGAAATGGCGCACGAAATCCTCGGACCCGTACTCGACCTGCCACCAGAGGAGTGCGATCCCCTTCTCGACACGCTCGCCATGTGGTTCGAATGCGGAGGCTCCAATACCGAAGTCGCGCAACGTCTGCACTACCACCGCAACACCATCCACTACCGGCTGCGCCGCATCGAAACCCTGACCGACCGCCGCTGCTCCGATCCCAAAGCGGCCGCCGAACTCTACGTCGCCCTGACCGCCGTGCGGCTCATCGGACTGGACCGGTCCGGGATTGCCGCCGATCCCCCGTCGCGTGGCCAGGCAAAACGCCTCGGCTTCTGATCACAACAGTCTTTCACCGGCTGGTCAGAGCACGCCACCCGCGCCGGAGCATGCGTCTAACCACCCTGGGAGTGACAGATCGTCGAACGACCATCCAGCCCGTGCACAAGATCGATGCCGCGGCCGAGATTGTCCAGTCGCGCGTGCAGGGTGTCGCCCGCGGGATAGAGACGTACCGTGTCCACGCCGGTGTCGCGCCAGGTTCGCAACCGCTCGCGGACCATGTCCTCGGTGCCGATCAGCGTGGTGGCCAGCACCATTTCGTCGGTGACCAGCGCGGCGGCGCCATCGCGATCACCGCTCTGCCACCGTTCACGCACTCGAGCGGCGACATCGGCCCAGCCTTGGCGGCTGTAGGCGTTGTTGTAGAAGTTGGTCGAGCCCGATCCCATTCCGCCCAGCGAGAAGGCGAGTTCTTTCTTGCGGCTGCCGAGGACCTCGTCGAGTTGGGCCTCGTCGGCGACGATATTGATCTCCGCGCCCTGGCAGATGTCCAGATCCGCGCGGTCCCGGCCGGAACGGGCCAGCCCGGCGTCGAGATGCTCGAAATAGGCGTCCGCTCCCTCGGGGACGAAGCTGGTGCCCAGCCAGCCGTCGGCGATCTCGCCGGTCAACTCCAGCATCTTCGGTGACAGGGTGGCCAGGTATATGGGAACCGCGACCGCGGGCACGCTCAGCCGCATCGGTTTGCCCTCGCCACCGGGCAGCGGGATTGTGAAGTGCCGGCCCTCGAAGACGACCTTCTCACCGGTGCAGGCCGCCCGGATTATCTGCACGGTCTCGCGCATGCGGGCCAGTGGACGGGCGAACGGCACGCCGTGCAGACCCTCGATGACCTGCGGGCCGGAAGCACCGAGACCGAGCAGGAATCGGCCTTCGCACAGTCGTGCCAGGGTCATGGCAGTCTGGGCGATCAGGACCGGCGACCGGGTGCCGAGTTGAATGATGCCGGTACCCAACCGCATTCGCTCGGTGCGCGCGGCGAGGAAACCCAAAGGTGTCACCGCATCGCTCCCCCACGCCTCGGCCATCCAGCAGATGTCCAGGCCGAGTTTCTCGGCTTCGACTACGAATTCGACGAGGTCGGGCCAGTTCGCCCCCGAGGCCTCGATGGTGGTGGCCGTGCGCATCACGCGTCCTTCTCCACTAGGTCCTTGATGGCGGACAGATTGGCGGCCATGCCGAACTCGAACTCGCGCAGGCGCACGAAAACGATTTTCTGCTCCTTCTCGGGCATGGCATCGATCGCGAAGTTGAGTCCCGAACGCGCGGGACCCATCTGGGTCCACTGCTCCAGGACGGTGCCCGCGCCCTCGGGTTGGAGGGTGAAACGCCATATGCTGGATGGGTATCCGGGATCGCCGACAGCCCAGGCGAAGCGCCGCTCCGGCTCGAATTCCACAACCGTGCTGGTCGTTTCCCAGTTCCCCATGGCCTCGTGGGCGTTGCGGCCGATGAACCGCGCGCCGACCGCGGGTCCGGTGGCGCCGTCGAGCCATTCCACGCTCTGTAGTTCTTCACTCAACCGCGGCATGAGGTGGATATCGCTGACGAATGCCCACACCCGTCGCGGTGGCGCGTCGATGAAGGTCTGAACTGCCACGGTCGGGGTGTCGGCATACACCTGCCCGGTCCACTCCACGATCAGCTCCTTCCGTCTGTTTCGCCCATAGTTGCATAGATAGACTAAGCACTACAACGGTCTCTTCAGCGCACTCAACAGCTGAGTTTCACATTTGGACTCACGGGGATGGGGCTATGCCGCGCACATCGTCGGCGAACTGTGATCGTCCCGGCACCCCGCACGATTGATCCACTGGGGACGACTCTCGGACGCCCCTAGATGGGGCGTCGCTTCATCGATCGCCGACATGACCGGCCGGGGTAATCGATGGCTCTCCGACGAGGGCGTCGGCAAAATCCGGCGATCCGTAGCCGGTCATTCACCGGGAGGCCGGCCTACTTCGACGCACCCACGATGCGCAGCGCGAGGTCCACGTAATAGTCGCCGATCTCCTCCGGCGAGAGTGAGCCGTCCTCCCGGTACCAGCGAGCGAGGTCGATGCCGAGCGACAGCAGAGCGACCGCCGCCATATGCGGATTCGGGTTGTCGAACACACCCGCCGCCACACCTCGCTCGATCAGCTGCCGTATCTCCGCGTCGATGAGGTGACGGATCGCCTTGATCTCGCCTTGATGCTCCGGACTGAGTGCGGCGAGTTCGTAGTTGATGACCCGGGCCACGGTGTGCGCCCGAGCATGGAAAACAGTGAAGGCCCGGACCGCCGCGATCAACTGATCGACCGGATCGTCAGCGGAAGCGACAGCGCTCTTTAAGCGCTCCAGCGTGTTGTGGTGACCGGTCCGGGAGACCTCGTAGAGAAGTTCCTCTTTCGAGCGGTGATGCACATAGATGGCTGCCGTGCTCAGCCCCGCGATCGAGGTGATGTCGCGAGTGGTGGAGCCGTGGAAGCCCCGCTCGGCGAAGGCGACGACCGCGGCATCCAGCAGCCGAGCTCGTGTGTCGTCCGCACGTGATTCGGTCACTTGAACAGTCTCGCATCCTGCCATCGAACACTTCCGGACGGTATCGGTCCGGCCCTCGCGCGACCGGCGTCGATGCTGTCGTGACCTTCGGCGCGTCGCACGGCTGTGATCCCGGATACGCTGCGGTGGTCGCCGCTCAGAGTGCGAGCACGAGTTTTCCGTTGTTGGCACCGCTGAACAGCATGTTCAGCGTCTCGCCGAAACGCGCGACGCCTCCCTCGACGACGTGCTCGCGGCTCTCGAGCTTGCCCTCGGCCAGCCATTGCGCGATCTGCGCGACGGCTTCGCCGTAGCGATCGGCGTAGTCGAAGACTACGAATCCCGTCATCGAGGCGCGGAAGACCAGCAGTGACATATAGCGCGACGGACCGGGAGGCAGCTGCTCGGCGTTGTAGGCCGAGATCGCGCCGCACAGCACCACGCGGGCCCCACGGCGCAAGTTCATCAGCGCGGCATCGAGGATGTCACCGCCCACGTTGTCGAAGAAGACGTCGATGCCCTGCGGGGCGAGCTCGCGCAACCGCTTCGCAACGTTGTCGTTGCGGTAGTCGACAGCCGCGTCGAAGCCGAGTTCCTCGGTGAGCAACCGGGCCTTCTCCGGGCCACCCGCGATCCCGATGACCTCCGCGCCCTTGGCTTTGGCGATCTGACCGACCACGCTCCCGACGGCGCCTGCCGCCGCCGAGACCACCACGGTGTCGCCTGCCCGCAGCTTCCCGACCTCGAGCAGGCCGAAATACGCTGTCATGCCGGGCATTCCGAGGGTGCCGAGCCAGGTGGGGCCGGGGGCGATGGTCAGATCGACCTTCGAGACGTCACTGCCGTCACTGATCGCGTATTCGGTCACCCCGAAAGTGCCGCTGACCGTGTCACCGACGGCGAAGTCGGGGTGCGCCGATTCCACGACCGTGCCGATATCCAACGACCGCATCACCTCGCCGATCCCGACCGGCGGCACATAGGAACGCTGATCTCTCAGCCATCCACGCATGGCGGGATCGATGGAGATGAAGTCGATCTTCACCAGCAGCTGGCCTTCGGCGGGTCCGGGCAGTTCCTCGGTCGTCAGGCTCCAGGTGTCGTCGCCGGGCAGCCCCGACGGACGCCGCGCCAGACGGATCTGCTGAGTCTTCGTCATGACATTCCTCTTCTCATCGATTCGGCCATACATCCGGGATGGCGTCCGTTGCCGTCGAGAAACTCTGCCCCACAGCTAATCTGGTCAACTGCAGGTCCCGCTCGCAGACGGTCGCGAACCGTGCCGGTCAGTTCTTCGGTCCTCCGGCGACGTACACCACCTGCCCCGACACAAATCCCGCACCCTCGCTCGCCAGGAATGAGACGGTGTGTGCGACATCCTCGGGCGACCCCGCTCGCGCGACGGGAATCTGCGCGATCGCTCATGGTGTTCTCCTTCGGGATGGACAGATGCTCGACGGTCCACGCGTAACCGGTCGACGACAGCGGTGCGCGCTCAGGACAGCCGCTCGAGCACCATGGCCATGCCCTGGCCCCCGCCGACGCACATGGTCTCCAGGCCGAATTGTTTGTCATGGAACTGCAGCGAATTGACGAGGGTGGTGGTGATCCGCGCACCGGTCATTCCGAAGGGATGGCCGACGGCGATCGCGCCGCCATTGACGTTGAGCTTGTCGAGGTCGATATCCAATTCGCGCATGGACGCGATGACCTGCGCCGCGAAGGCTTCGTTGATCTCGACCAGGTCGATGTCGCCGATCGTCATGCCCGCGTTGGCCAGCGCCCGCCGCGACGCCTCGACCGGGCCCAAGCCCATGATCTCCGGCGACAGGCCGCTGACACCGGTGGAGACGATGCGCGCGAGTGGCGTCAATCCGAGTTCCGCCGCCTTGGTATCCGACATGACGACCACCGCGGCGGCACCGTCGTTGAGCGGGCAGCAATTGCCCGCGGTGACCGTGCCGTCCGGCCGGAACACCGGCTTCAACGCCGCGACCGCGTCCAGCGTCACACCCGCGCGCGGACCGTCATCGGCCGACACCACCGTGCCGTCGGGCAGAGTCACCGGGGTGATGTCGCGTTGCCAGAATCCATTCGACAGCGCGATTTCGGCGAGGTTCTGGCTACGCACGCCGAAGGCGTCCTGCTCCGCGCGGCTGACACCCGCGAACTGCGCGACGTTTTCGGCGGTCTGCCCCATCGCGATATAGATGTCGGGCAGTGCTCCGTCTTCGCGGGGGTCCGACCAAACCTGCCCTCCCGCAGCGAATTTCGACGTCCGCGCGACCGCGTCCTCGAACAGGGGGTTCTGGGTGCCCGGCAGGCCATCGGCATTGCCGCTGTTGTAGCGGCTGACGGTCTCGACGCCCGCCGAGACGAACACATCACCTTCACCGGCTCGAATCGCGTGCAGCGCCATCCGGGTCGTCTGCAGGCTCGACGAACAATAGCGATTGACCGTGACGCCGGGCACCCGATCGAGCCCGGCCAGTACCGCCACCACCCGTCCGAGATTGAAACCCGATTCGCCCGCGGGCTGGCCGCAGCCGAGCATCAGGTCGTCGATCGTGGCCGGATCGAGCGCGGGCACCCTTTGCAGCGCGGCCTTGACGATCTGCGCCGCCAAGTCGTCGGGGCGCATGTCCTTCAGCGAGCCCTTGACGGCGCGTCCGATCGGCGACCGGGCGACGGAGACGATGACGGCTTCGGGCATGTGCCCAACCTCCCAGCTACTTACTAAGCGCTTATTCAGCGCATACGATGCTGGATCGGACAGGCCGCGGTCAATACCGACGGCCCGCATCCATCGATGTGATCTGCCACACAACATGTACATAAGCGCTGGTGAGGCAGGTGAATTCGGCGCGCGAAGAACGCGGCCACTGTGCACGTATCGCCTCGTCCGGAGTGTCCTAGGCAGAGCAGAGCACCGAAGCGACGATGGCGGTGGGCCAGCAACTCGGTGTGCCGCCACGCCTCGGGACCTGAAACCGGCCCCGGTGAACTTTCGTCAGTTACTTCGACTCTTGCCGCGCGAAGCGCTCCACGACGTCGGGACGTTCGCGCAGATGTTCGGGGTAGCCCGGACCCATGCGCAGGCGGGATTCCTCGATCGGGACAGGCTGTTCACAGTGCTCGCAGACCACCTTGACCTGTGTGTCATGACCGCACGCGGTGTGCCGCACAAGCACCGGCGGACCCGATTCGTCGGCGAGCCAGCGATCACCCCAGCTCGAAATCGCCAGCAACACGCTCCAGAAGTCGGCGCCCTTCTCGGTGAGCACATACTCGTACCAAGTCGGCTCGACCTGATACGGCCGTTTCTCGAGCAAGCCTTCGTCCACCAGACGACGCAAACGGTTGCTGAGGGTATTGCGCGCGATGCCCAACTGCTGCTGGAAGTCCTCGAAACGGCGTACTCCATAGAAGGCCTCACGCATCACCAGCGGGGTCCACCAATCACCGAGCAGATCCATCGTGCGCGCGACGGAGCATGGCCATCGTGCGAAGGATGTACGCCTCATGCAGCGAGGATATCGGTTTCATAGATAGACCATGCACTTGATGACGCCACGCGGCCGCCCGCGCTCTGCGCGGGCCATCCATCGGACCCCGCCTCGACCCCGAACTTCGCCGGCAGGCCGCGGCCGCCACGAGCCGAGGCTCAGGTCGAGCGCGATTCGCTCGGCGTCTGCATGGCATCGAGGGCTTCGATGACTTCCCTACACCAGACGATCCAGGCACGTTCGGTCCCGAGACCGGCCTTCAGGATCAGATGCCTCATCGCGCCCGCATCGTCGCCGACAGCCGGAAAATCACGTGCCTCGATCTCCCGATAGGTCGCGAACGTCTTCTCGTGCACCGCGAGGTGGTGCGCGACGACCTCGCGGACACCTTCGAAGTCCCCGGTGGCGGCCGCTGCTCGCAACCTGATCAGCAGCGTTTCTCGCTGCTGCGGCGGCTCGTCGACCTCGCACACCCAGCGGCGAAGCGCAGCGGTGCCCGCCGGTGTGATGGAGAAACGCTTCGGCTGACCACGCCCCGGCGCCTGTGGCTGCGAAACCTCGGCGACCAAACCGCCACCGCTGAGCCGATCCAATTCGCGATAGATCTGCTGATGGGTGGCCGACCAGAAGTATCCGAACGCGCGGTCGAAGCGCCGAGCGAGTTCGATGCCGGTCGAGGCCCGTTCGGTCAACGCGGTGAGGATCGCGAACTGCAGTGCCACGGCCCCATGTTAGAGAGCGTCGAGCGCGTCGGTCCCGCGACCTGAATCCGGAGTATCCCCGGCGAAGGCTGTGCGCGCGACCTTGCGCGACCCGGGATCCGGCCACTTGTGAAGCCGTGACCACAGGGCATGTGATCGGCCACACATGTTTTTGCAACTTATTGCATGAATGCGGGGTGCGTCGATAGCTTCGTCGTAACGCAGCGCTGTGCGGCCGGAATCGCCGCGAGTCAACGCTTCAGAACTCCTCGAAGGACGTCATCATGGCCTTACCCGCCGCTCTGTCCGGTCGTCTCACCCTGCCCATCGTGGGCTCGCCGATGTTCATCTCCTCCGGACCCGATCTCGTGATCGCGCAGTGCCAGGCCGGGGTGATCGGATCCTTTCCCGCGCTGAACGCACGTCCGGCGTCACTGCTGGCGGACTGGCTGGACCACATCACCGAGGAAAACGCGTCGTTCGCGGCGGCGAACCCGGACGCCACCGTCGCGCCGTTCGCCGTCAATC
Organism: Nocardia sp. NPDC051929; assembly: GCF_044548645.1. Taxonomy (NCBI): domain Bacteria; kingdom Bacillati; phylum Actinomycetota; class Actinomycetes; order Mycobacteriales; family Nocardiaceae; genus Nocardia; species Nocardia sp. NPDC051929. The sequence continues at coordinate 45,646 of NZ_JBIUCG010000010.1, forward strand.
AGATCGTCCACCGGACCAACGACCGCCTCGAACACGACATGGACGTGATCGTGCGGCACCGCGTGCCTATCGTGATCACCTCTCTGGGCGCACGCCCGGAGATCAACGACGCCGTGCACTCCTACGGCGGAATCGTCCTGCACGATGTGATCAGCGACGAGTTCGCTCGGAAGGCAATCGAAAAGGGCGCGGACGGCATCATCGCCGTCGCTGCAGGCGCAGGCGGCCACGCCGGAACGCAGTCGCCGTTCGCGCTTGTCCAGGAGATCCGGGAGTGGTTCGACGGGCCGGTGCTGTTGTCCGGCGCGATCGCCCACGGCCGCTCCATCCTCGCCGCTCAGGCCGCAGGCGCTGACCTCGCCTATATCGGTTCGGCATTCCTTTCGACCGTCGAGGCGATAGCGGCTGCGGAATACAAGCAGATGATCGTCGACTCCCGGGCCAAGGACATCGTGTACAGCAACTTGTTCACCGGCGTCCATGGCAACTATCTGCGCGGCAGCATCGTCGCCGCAGGCCTGGACCCGGATAACCTCCCCCATTCCGACCCTTCCATCATGAATTTCGGCTCCGGCGGCAATGCGAGCGCCAAGGTATGGCGGGACATTTGGGGCGCCGGGCAAGGCATCGGCGCGATCAAGGAAAACCTCACTGTCGCGGACTTGGTGGCTCGCTTCAAGGCCCAGTACGACGAGGCGCTCCAGGCTCTCGCCCGCAAGACACCGAGGCCCGACACCGTCGAGCAGCCGGCCTGACCCACACATGCCCGTCGAGGCCTTCCTCGCCAAAGACGAGGAGTTCATCGGCCGCTGACGCGGAATACCCGCCTACCCGGTAACGCGATCATTGCCAGGTAGGCGGGTATTTTCACGTTCGGCCGCACTGCTATCCAAGCGCGACGAGACGTGCGCCGGGGAACGAGCTATGCACCGTCGTTGCCATCGCGCAGGGAATGGATCATGCTCCGCAGGATCCGCAACGCGCTGGACCGCTCGGTCTCGGTCAGGCCGGCGAGCATTCTGACCTCGACGGACCGGACCGCCACGGTCGCCTTCTCGAGGCTCCGTCGTCCGCGGGGCGTGAGCCGTGTGGGAAGAACCTTCCCGACGGGCGCCTCCGCGGGCCTGGTCACGTAGCCGTCTCGTTCCAGGGCCTGGAGTAGCACGTTCATCGTCTGCCGTGTCACGAACGCGCCCCGCGCGAGCTCGGAGTTCGACAGGCCCGGTCGTTGCGCCAGCAGCTCGAGGCAAGAGTAGTGCGTCACGCTCATCCCGAGTGGCCGCAGCACCTCCTCCATGGCTACGCGCAGGACGCTCGACGCCTCTTTCAGCAGGTAGCCCAGTGACGTTTCCAAGTCGACGCCCGCACGGTCTTGACCCATGTCAGCATTCTGACATAGATTGCCCTGTGTCAGAAAACTGACACAGAATGAGGAGATCATCATGCCCGTTACCGGCCCCGACTTCATCTCGCTGCAAGCGCGCGACCTGGCCGCTTCGCAGGCGTTCTACGAGCAGTACCTCGGCCTCGTCCGCTCGCAGGCCGGACCTCCACACGCCGTCGTCTTCGAGACGAAGCCGATCGCGTTCGCACTCCGCGAAGTCGTTCCCGGCACCGATCTCGCATCCGCCGCTCAGCCCGGCATCGGCGCCGCGATCTGGCTCCACGCCACCGACGTCCAGGCCATTCACGATGCTCTCGTCGCCGACGGTCACACCATCGTCTCCGCACCGATCGACGGCCCCTTCGGTCGGACATTCACCTTCGCCGACCCCGACGGCTACCAGGTCACTCTCCACGACCGCGTCTGACAGGACCAGCGCCACCGGACGATCACCGCCCCCGAAGACCGCGCGGCGACAAGTACGTCGCCGTGATCATCGACCTCACCGGGATCCGTGACTTCACCGGACCAGCGCGGCTTCTGGACATATGCTCCCCGACCGGCCCAGTCGCTGTCGCCTCGGCGTCTTACGCACCTTCAGTAGCGTACTTCCTTGACGAATTCCGCTATGGCGGTGCCGATTTCATCAGGGCTGTCTTCCTGAATGAAATGTGATCCCGCGACGGTCGTTTCGCGCTGATTGGGCCAGGTGCGGCAGAATTCGCGTTGCGGTCCGGTGAGAATGGAGCCCGGTTCCGCGTTGACGAACAACTTCGGGACATCGCTGGTGCTCAACCATCGTCCGTAGTCCTCGACCACCTCGACGACATCCTTCGGCTCCCCTTCGATCGGGATCTGGCGAGGCCAGCTCAGAGTGGGCCGGCGATCCTCGCCCGGCGACGCGAACGGCCGCCGATATTCCGCCATCTCCGCGTCGCTCAGCGCCCGGAGTACCGAACCGGGGAGAACCCGCTCGACGAAGATGTTCTTCTCGAGCACCATTCCCTCACCGGCAGGCGACCGGAAACCCTGGAACACGCCTCGTGCGCCTTCGGGCCACTGTTCCCACGTCACCGGCATGACAATGCTTTCCATGTAGACGATTGCCCGGACGCGGTCGCGGTGCTGGTTGGCCCAATCGAATCCCAAAGCCGACCCCCAGTCGTGGAGGACCAGCACGATATTGTCGCCGAGATCGAGCGCATCCCACAGATCGAAGAGATACTCGCGGTGCTCGGCATAGGTGTATCGGTCGGGATCGGAATCGGGGAGCTTGCTGGAATCACCCATGCCGATGAGGTCGCAGGCGATCAACCGTCCCAGCCCCGCACAGTGCGGCATGACGTTGCGCCACAGATACGACGATGTGGGGTTGCCGTGTTGAAAGACAATGGCGTCGCCCTGCCCCTCGTCGATGTAGGCCATGCGCTGTCCGCGAATATCCGAGAATTTCTTCGCCGCGAAAGGCGCTGTACTGTATGGCATTACAGAGTCTCCTTATGTGTAGGTGTCCCGTTGAAGGCAGGTCTATGCCGCTGCGGCAGTCCGATCACTCACACCTCTGCCCCAGGCCCGCGCTCGGCGCGCTCGTCGACCGCGGCGCCCATCCGCGCCGCCGCGTTCCGGCACACGCGAAGAATCCGCGACGAGAAGGACTCGGATTCCACAGCCCGTGACAGCACGAGTCCGCCGATACACAAGGCCAGGGTCGCGATGGCTTCGTCATAGAGTTCGTGCTCCTGCGGATCGTCCACCGGACGGCCACCCATCGCGTTGAGAGTCTTGCGCAGTTCCTCCTCGTAGGCTGACCTGAACTCGGCGGGCATGCGCGCGGCGTCGGATCCGATCGCCGAGAACGCGCACGAATCCGCCCGCTCGTCGCGGTGGGTCCGGTTGAGATAGCCGCGCGCGAGTCGGGCCGCGCGGGCGCCCCAGGACGCGTCGCGCGTCTTGCCGATCCAACGCGGCCGGCTTTCGGCAAGCCCGTGCCGGAAGGCCGCGATGGCCAGATCGTCCTTACTCGCGAAGTGTGAGTAGAAGGCTCCGTGCGTCAGGCCCGCGTCCCGCATGACCTTCCCGATAGCGCCGCCATCGGGACCATCCACCCGCAGCCGAGCGGCACTCGCGTCGAGGATGCGCGTCAACGACTCTCGTTTCTGTCGCGCGCGCTGCCCCTCCCCGGAGGGCGAATTTCGCATGTCGACCATCATGTGAACTACGCTCTCGCATGATGTCGGTCATGTCAATGCACCCAACCGGCCGAGCGGTCGGGGCGCGCACGGGATATCGCAGGATCAACTGACGAAGTTCCTGGCGAGCCGCCGCATGGTCAGGCGCGCGAGCAATCGCGTAGTGAACTCGCCGAAGGCACCCTCGAAGCGGGCGAGCTCTTTGCCGATGGCCACGTCGAGATCCGCTGCGGTGATCAACGTTCCCTTGGCCACCGTCGCCGTCAGGTCCCGGCTCACCGACCAGCTCGGATGGCGTGGATCCGATCGAGTGACGACGAGTTCGGCGCGCGCACCGCGGTCCACGGTGCCGATATCGGTGAGTCCGAGCGCGCTCGCCGCGGTGGCGGTGGCCAGCCGCCACGAGTCCCGGCGTGGGATACCGGCTTGCTCGAAGGCCTCGAGTTCGCGATGCAGGGCGATCCCCGGCGCGACGAACGGTTGCTGGGTGTCCGTACCCAACCGCAGCGGCACACCGTCACCGAAGAGACGGTTGACGAGCAGATGTTTGCGCTCCACGGCGCGCCTGCACCGATCGAAGTCCTCGCGTCGGATGTCGCGATAGGCAGGGATGCCGTGTCGAGGGTGCCACACGATGGCCGAGTAGAACGACGGCAGCGCTCGCGCTGTGGGCTCGTCGCGCGCTTGGTGATGCCGCTCGAGATCGAGGACACCGGTGGAGGTGTTCAGCGTCGGCGTGACCGCGAGCCCGCGGTCGGCGCTCACCTGCCGGATGAGATCGATGCGGCGGTCGTCGACAGCGTCCCAGTCGATCATGCGATTGAAGACGTGGTCCCGCCGAGTACTGGCCGGCGGCGCCATGCCGAACAGGTGCTGCCCATCCGGCAGTTGCGCATCCTCGTGCCCGAGCCCGTACGGGACGTGTCCGAGAACTCCCATGCCGGCCGCACGTGCCGCTGCTTTGAGCGCGACGATGCGCGGAACATCGAGATTCTCATAGGATTTGACCCTCTTGTTCGAGCGTGTTCCTGCTCGCGCGAACCGGAGCGCTCGACGGTGGCCGCGCGACGACATCCTGGTTCCTCGCAGCCGAACTCCAGGCACGGCACCCCGCGATCACCGTCGAACCCGACAAGATCTTGGTCCGGCACGGCCGCACGGTCACCGGCGGAGCATCACTCGCCCATGTCGACGTCATGCTCGCGGCGATCGAGATGCTCACCGGCTCGGACGTGGCCGATCTGTGCGCCCGCTATCAGCTCATCGACCGCCGGACCTCGCAGCGTCCCTACATGATGCTCACCGTGCTGATCGCCGACGACCCCGATCTGGTGCACGCCCACGACTGGATCGTCAGCAATCTCCGCCGATCCTTCACGACCGCCGATCTCGCCGACGCGGTGGGACTTCATACCCGCACACTCGCACGACGCCTACAGCGCGCTACCGGCCTCAGCCCGCAAGCCTTCGTCCAGTACATCCGCACGGACACCGCGTTGACGCTGATCCGATCGGGAACCACTGCGGAGGCTGCCGCCCATCGAGTCGGCTACGCCGATGCCTCTTCCCTGCGCCGAGCCATTCGCCGCCGAGAAACCGGTCGCACCAGCTGGTCGACTCCCGGGCACAGGCCGGACAGCGGGCAGGGCACGGTGTCACCCCGGGAATAGCGGCTCCAGAGGACCGCACACGTGTTTTCGCACTGACCAATGGCGCCCTCCCGGTCACGGCTGTTGCCACTTCCGGGAGGGTTCCCGACGGCGTCGGGCGCCATACGTCCGCTACTTCACGGTGATCGTGAGCGTCCGCGTCTGCGTCTTGGCGGGCAGCTTGGTGGTGTCGACCATCAGCACCTCACCCGTGTCCTGGGCGCCGTTGGCGAGGAGCTTGGCTTTCAGTCCGAACGGCGGCTGGTCGCCGGTGGCGGCCTCGATGCCGAAGTCGCTGTCGTCGGCGATGTAGAGGGTCTTGCCGCCGTCGCTGGTGGCGACGCCCTCGATCTTGTCGTGGCCGAAGAACTTGCCGTCGGCGTTCAGGCCGTCCAGCAGACCGCCGAGGTCCAGGGCGGACTTCTTGGCGACGGGGGTGACACCCGCCTTCCGCAGCGTGGCGACGCCTTCGGCAGTGGGCACGGCACCGACGAGGAGTTCCAGCGGCTTGCCGTCGACCAGCAGGCCGAGTTGTGGATCGTAGTGCGCGTTCTGGATTTTCGCCTGCGGGCCGACGTCGGTGGCGCCGGTGATGTCGATGGTCCACAGCTTCTTGTCGGCCTTGGGTGATTTGCCGCCGTCGCGTTCGTCGACCAGGAAGGTGGTCTCGCTCAGCGCCGTGATCTCGGAGACCGCGAGCTTCTGCTTCGGATTCTCCAGCGGATATACGAATTCCTTGACGTCCCGGGTCTTCAGATCCACGGTGACGATCCGGGTCATGGGCACCTCACGCGCCGACGCGACACCTGGCTCGTTCAGTGCGCTCTGCACGATGCCGACCAATGTGCTGCCGTCCGGCGTGATGGTGAGCCCCTCCATACCCTGGTTCGGGGTGCGCAGCGAAAGCTCTTTGGGCAGACCGCGTCCCGGTGCGAGCCGCTCCAGCTCGGTGCCGTTGGCGTCGAAGTGCACGACGAACGGCCCGTACTCGTCGGACACCCAGAAGCTGCCGTCGGGCATCGCGACCAGGCCTTCGCTGTCGATGCCGTGATCGGTCGGCGGCAGGACGGTGCCGTTGAGGTCGCGGATGGTCTCGCCGGTGCTTGCGGAGGCGTCGACCAGGCCGTTGAACGGCTGGCCCGCTGAATTCTTCAGAGGAATGGCGCTTTCCAGCACCGCCTTGGTGCCGACCAACTTGAATTTCGCGATGGTGGGCGTGAAAGTCGGTATCGGCGTGAGCTTCTCGTTCTTGCCCTTGCCGTCCACGTTCGGACCGCGGTCGGTGAGACCATAGAACTCGTCGGTCGATCCGGGCACCGGCGTGAACGCCGACCCGTATCCGCTGCCCTGCAGACTCACGCCACCGAAGTCACCGAGCGGCGGGATATCGGTGGTGAACAGCTTCACGGCGTCGGTGGTGGTCACAGTGATGCTGTCGGAACCGGTGTATCCAGCCGCAGGCGTGTACACCACCGCACCGTCGGTGCGACGGGTGATCGTGCCGTGCTGCGGATCGGTGATCCCGACCGCGGCGCTGCCGCCGGTCGCCGCCAGCAGATCATCCAGCGAGATCACCAAGGGCTGGTCCTTGGCGGCGGTGAAGCCCGCCTCCGAGTTCGACGACGAGCAAGCGGACAGAACGGCGGTCGCGCACACGGCGACCATGACGAGCGCGCTTCGGGTACTGCGGTGCATTCTCACCAGCGATGCGTACCGTCCGAGCCCGACCGCCAGTTGGCATCGAGCTGAACATGAGCCGTCGATCCCCACAATCATCCGATCAGTTTGCAGTGTTGCCAATCCTGACGAACGTGAGCACTGCGGTATCCGAGCGTCGGGCCGCGTCGCTACCGCGCTCTCGACGCTACCGACTTCGATGCCGAACAAGCCTTAGCGCTCGGTGAACGGGCACCTGCGTCCGATCGGGCGCCTGCGGCGAGGAAGATGCCGAGCAGGCCATCCGCATCGAGGTCGCCGCAGCCGGGACGCGGCCCCGCCACCACCACCACCCAGCGGGGGACCCAGCCGTGCTAGCTGTTCGGAGATCATCCCGTAAGTGTCGTGTCGTTCCCCGTATAGCTCTACGGTGGAGATATGACCGCCTTGGAGTATCAGCATGTGCTGGTCGCGCGGGACGGCGACACAGTGCGCATCACGATGAACCGGCCGGAGCGACGCAATACCCTGTCCGGCGAACATCTGGCCGAGTTGCTCGCCTCCTTCCGCGCTGCGGGCGAGACGGACGCCACCGGGATAGTGCTCGGGGCAGCCGGTCCGGTGTTCTCCGCGGGACATGATTTCGCCGATGTCGCGGCACGCGACCTGCTCGGCGTGCGGGAACTGCTCACACTGTGCACCGAGCTCATGTCGACCATCGAGTCGGTACCGCAGGTGGTGATCGCCCGCGTGCAAGGTCTGGCCACGGCTGCCGGCTGCCAACTGGTGGCCTCGTGCGATCTGGCCGTCGCCGCCGAATCGGCCGGTTTCGCGCTCCCCGGCGGCAAGGACGGCTGGTTCTGCCACACCCCCGCGGTGCCGGTAGCCCGCGCCGTCGGCCGCAAACGACTGATGGAACTCGCCCTCACCGGCGACCCGATCGATGCCCGCACCGCCGAACAGTGGGGCCTGATCAACCGAGCGGTGCCGGACGCCGAGCTCGACACCGCCGTCGACGAGTTGCTCGCCCGAGCTACCCGCGGCAGCCGCGCCAGCAAAGCACTGGGCAAACGCACCCTCTACCGCCAGCTTGACCGCCCCGAGGCAGACGCCTACGCCCTCGCCCTGGAAGTCATGGCCGCAGCCGCCCAACTTCCCGGCGCCCGCGAAGGAATGGCGGCCTTCCTGGCGAAGCGCCCACCTGTCTGGCGCGATTAGCGGCGCCGGCGTCTGCCCCTGCCCGCCGGAGACGGCTCGAATCGGCAAGAGACGCTGGATGTGACGCGTATTCGCTGCTGCCGTCAGCTTTTCATCGGATCGTGGCCCCAGTTCATCAGCGAGTATCGCCATTTGGTGTTCTCGATTTCGCCGGAGGGTCGCTGCTCGAGATGGCGGTGCGCATAGCCGATGACTTTGCGCATGTGCGCGTAATCATCGTCGGTCGGTTTCTTCTTCTCGAGGATGTCCGCGATGCGCCGCCCGCTCGCGTGCCCGGTCGACTCGCCGCCGTCTTTCGGTTTCTGCCCCACCGACTTCGACTCGTCGGTGTCGAGCCACCGGCGCAGTTCTTTCGCCGTCATGTTGACGATGTTGTCGAATTTCGTACGCGTGTCTTTGTCTTCCGTCGTCATGGCGCGGCTCCAATTTTCGATGTCAATCGTCGTGCGGACGTAGCGCGCCGGGCTTGTGCACCGCGTCACGGCCGCTCTTCGCACTGCGCACCCGATACTGTGGCTCCTGTTCGGAGGCCCGTACCGTTCGGCCCGCCGCTTCGGTGTCGGACGTGATCACGTCTTCCACCTCGCCCTCGGCGGTACTGCCGTGGCTGTTCCATTCGACTTCGTCGCCTTTGCTGAACGATTGCTTTCCCATGGTCGATTCCTTCCCCATTCCCGCATCCAACGAGGTCGTGTTACCCGCAGTCCGCTCTCGAAAACTGATAGCTGAACCGGTCCTCCTGATCGCCACCCACTCTCTCTGCGGCCAGAACCTCGTGCAGGGTCGCGATGGTGCCGGTTTCGACCCGACGATCCCGTTGTCAGCATCGGCCGCGCGGTTGCGCTAGGAGGTAGTGGTCCGGCGCCAACAGCCTGAGGCGGCGGATTCCGCGACATAGTTCTCGAATGTCCGGGCCGGACGGTCAAGAGCTCGGTGCACGTCATCGGTGGGGGTCGTGCCCGGGCCGCCGTGGGGAAGCCGGGTGAGAATGTCGGTGAGTAGCCGCGCAGCCTCGGGCGAGACACCGAAGCCGATCTGCTGTTCGACGAAAGTCGCGGGGTCGATGTCGACGTGGCGGATCGTGCGGCCGATGGTCGCTCCGATCATGTCCACGGCTTCGCCGAAGCTGATCGCCCTCGGGCCGGTCAGCTCGTAGGTGTTACCGCTGTGCCGGTCATCGAGCAGTGCTCGCGCCGCGACTTCGGCGATGTCGTCGGCGTCCACGAACGGGGTACGGCCGTCGCCGGTGGGGATATACAGCGCGCCGTTGAGAATGCCTGACAGCCAGAAACTTTCACTGAAATTCTGCGCGAACCAGTTGGGTCGCAGAATGGTCCATTCCAGCCCGCTGTCCCGGGTCGCGCGCTCGGCGGCGTGCAGGGGATGATCGGCCTGGTCGGCGGCCGGTGCGGACAGTAGTACGAGCCGCCGGACACCGGCCCCGACCGCCGCCTCGATGAATTTCGGGATACGCGCTCGGCCCTCATCGGTGAATTGCAGGGCCGGTTCCACGAGATAGGCGGAGGTGGCGCCGTCGAGCACTGCCGACCAAGTCGTCAGGTCGCCGAGGTCGAACGACATATCGCCCCCGGTGCGGGCGACCGCCCGTACCGGATGGCCCGCGGCTCGGAGGTGGCGTGCGATCCGTCGGCCGGTCTTACCGGTGCCGCCGAGAATCAGGATGTTGGTCATGGCAATCATCCAATCGAGCAGCAGCCAGACGATCCATGGGAGAAGATCCGGGATTTCTTTGTGATCGTCTAACGTGGGTCGCTGTGGACGTGCTGAGCGATCTGTTGCATCGAGCGCGAGTGGGCAATACCGAGGTACGCCAGCTCATCCAGCGGCCGCCGTGGTCGCTGACCTTCGCCGCATCCGGACATCCAGCGCTCGCTGTCGTCGCGGTGCTCGGCGGTCCGGCGCACTTGCGGCTCGACGATGCCCACACGACAAAGGTGCCGGTGCCCGAGGGCGGTATCGCCGTGGTGAAAACGACCGGCGGATATACGGTTGCCGATAGTCCGACCACCCCGCCTCAGATTTTGATCGAGGAGGGGCGCAAAGTCGTCCTCGACCACAGCCGGGAACCGGGCGCGCTCCGGAATATGGGCCCACGCACCTACGGTGACGGTCTGCCAGGAGCCACGACAGTGCTGCGCGGCTCCTTCGTACTTCATGGCGACGTGGGCGAGCGAGTACTCGATCTGCTGCCACCCGTGGCGGTCGTACCTGCCGGATCACGGACCAGCGCCGCGTTGCATCTGCTCACCACCGAAGCCGCCCGGGACGAGCCGGGACAAGACGCCGTCCTGCATCGGTTGCTCGATCTGGTGCTCGTGCTGGCGCTGCGCGCCTGGTGGGCCGCGCCCGGCGCGACACCACCCGGCTGGTATCACGCGATGATCGACCCGCGGATCGGCCGTGCTCTCCACGCGCTCCACAACGATCCGGCCCACCGCTGGACCGTTGCCGCGTTGGCCGAGGAGGCCAACATGTCCAGAGCCTCCTTCTCCGCGCGCTTCACCGCCCTGCTCGGACGCCCGCCGCTGACCTATCTCACCGATTGGCGAATGACCCTCGCCGCGGACGCACTTCGCGATACCGACGCCACCATCGCGACCATCGCTCGTCAAGTCGGATACCACGACGCCTTCGCTTTCAGCGTCGCGTTCAGACGCACCCGCGGGACCGGGCCCTCGGCCTGGCGGCGCCGGCAGACCATGCGTACACCGCCAGACCGAGACACCCATTGACCGCCCTACCCCGCTGTCGCCGGTGCACTCGCGGGTCCGGCGGCCAGTCGGCGAATCAGCCCGCTGCGGTGCCGAACCACCGGGGCAGGTGCTCGAGCAGATCCTGCTGGTCTGCACCGACCCACGCCACGTGGCCGTCCGGCCGCAGCAGCACGGCGGGCACCTCCAGTTCCTCGCTGACATCGACGACGTGGTCCACCCGATCCGCCCACCCCGTTACCGAAAGCCGGCCGGTCTGGTCGAGCAGCAACCCACGCCCGCCGTGCATCAGTTCGTAGAGACGACCCCGCTTCAGCCCGACGTCCCGCATCCGCCGGCCGAGCAGGTCGTGCCCCTCGCCGAAGTCGTAGCGGACCCCGACCGCGGTGATGATCTCGGTGATATACCGGTTGACCTCCTCGAAGTCCATCAACTTCGAGAACAGCTCGCGCAGCGCGGTCGCGCCCGGATCGGTTCCCATCAGCGTGATCTGCGCGCGGGTGTTCTCCAGCACACGCGCGCCCACCGGGTGTCGTTCGGCGTGATAGGTGTCGAGCAGTCCCTCCGGCGCCCAGCCGTTCACCTCGGCGGCCAGTTTCCAGCCGAGGTTGAACGCGTCCTGGATGCCGAGGTTCATCCCTTGCCCGCCGGTCGGCGGATGGATGTGCGCAGCGTCGCCGGCCAGCAGCACCCGGTCGACCCGGTAACGCTCGGCCTGCCGCGTAGCGTCGCCGAAGCGGGACAGCGAGCGCGGGGAGTGCACCCCGAAGTCGGTGCCCGAGAACGCCCGCAGTTGCCGCTTGAACTCCTCCAGGGTCGGGGCCGCACGATCGTCCGACACGCCCTCGGCAGGCACGACGATACGGAACAGCCTTCCGTCGTCACCGGAGCGCGCGGCGCCGAACCGCTTCTGCGTTTTGTGGACTTCCTCGACGATCGCGGCCACCTTCGCCGGGTCCTCGGTCACCTCCATTTCACCGAGCAACGTCTCGACTTTGGTGGGTTCGCCGGGGAAGCCGACGCCGAGCAGTTTGCGCACCGTGCTGCGGCCGCCGTCGCAGCCGACGAGGTAGCGCGAGCGTAGTTGCGTGCCGTCGGCCAACGCGACGGTCACCCCCTGCTCGTCCTGACTCAGCCCCACCACTTCGCAGCCGCGCCGGATCTCGGCGCCGACCTCGAGGGCGTGCTCGTTGAGCAGCCGTTCGGTGACGGGCTGTGGAGTGGCGAGGCCGTACGGGTGCGCCGTGTCCAACCGTTCCGGCCACGGCTTGACGATGCCGCCGAAAAGACCGCCGACTTGGAACTTTTTACTGACCGCGAGGAACCGGTCCAGCAGGCCGCGCTGGTCCATCATCTCGACACTGCGCGCGTGTAGGCCCTGCCCCCGGGACAGCGTGGACGGTTCCGTCTCCTTCTCCAGTACCAGCGTGTGCACGCCGTGCAGCCGCAACTCGCTGACCAGCATCAAGCCGGTCGGTCCGCCGCCGACAATGATCACGTCAAACATGAACCGCCCATCCGTTGGTGTCGCATCTCGGCCAGCCGGTCCGGCGGAAATCCGCGAGCGCACGTGCCTCGCGAATCGCCGATTTCCGCAGGTTCTGGCTTCGGCCGAAGATTTTGCAGCACGACCCGGGCCTTGCCGCAAGTCCCCCAGTGCGATATATGTTAAAAGGGAAGAGCAATTGGTTCTTCCCCGTCCGCGCCCGGTATGGACATCGTGGCAGCACCCATCCCCCATTCGGCCAGTGCGTTCGCTTCGGTGTGGCAGGAAGCATCAACCCACGCGTCGGGTGGCCGGTCCATGCTTCTCGACCTCAGCATGCCTCGCAGGGTCGGCGCGTCCGCCGTGTAGATGAGCCGAAGCGGAATCTGCCGACAATATCCGGTCCGCAGCTGATGTGACCCACGAATACAGGGTCGTCCCAGCGGAATTGGCGACGGTGGCGCCCGGCTATTCGACGCCGAGCGCCACCTCGGTCGACTTGATGAGGACTTTGACGCGTGTGCCTTCGGTGAGTCGCAGGTCTTCGACTGCGTCGCGGGTGATCGAGGAGGTGATCTCGTCACCCCCGGTGAGCCGGACCCGGACCACGGCCATGGCTTCGCCGCGGGTGATCGAGACGACGGCGCCGTCAAGTTGATTGCGGGTAGATAGCTGCATGCCGGTGATGGTACGCACGCCCGGCCCGGGTGGCGGGGATTGCCGACGGGGGTGTCAGTAGGCGTCGCGGACGTGGCAACCGGCTACCTCACCTCCGCCCGAAACCGGGCTTGCTCGACACGACGGTGGATATGCCGTCCGCGTGCTCGAAATGTGCAGCGGGATGCTGTCCGTGCGGCTGCCGGAAGCGGTGAGTTCCGATCAGTATCGGTCGACGGCGGGCGGCGTCAACGTCGAATCACGCAGCGGCCCGATCGTTTCCTCGAACGCCTTCTGCCACGAACCGTCGGCCACCATTTGCTCGAGCGCGTCGTTGATCTTGTTCCGGGTTTCCTGGTCGCCCTTCTTCAGGCCGATACCGTACTTCTCGGTGGTGAACGTGTTGCCGACCAGCTTCAGTTCCCCTGACGCCTGCCCCGCGAAACCGGCGAGGATGATGTCGTCGGTGGTCACCACATCGACCGAACCGCGGCGCAGAGCTTCGATGCACTGCGAGTAGGTGTCGAGTTCCACCAGCTGAACATCTTTGGCGTAGTGATCCTTGACGTATTGCGCCGGGGTGGAGCCTTTGACCGAGCAAAGTTTCTTGTTGCCGTTCAGCGACTCGACACCGGTGATATCGGTGGTCTCCTTCTTCACCAGCAGCGCCTGCCCGGCCACGAAATACGGTCCGGCGAAGTCGACTTTCTCCTTGCGCGTGTCGGTTATCGAATAAGTGGCGACGATGAAGTCCACCTCGCCGTTCATGATCATCGTCTCCCGCCGGGCCGACGGCGTCTCTTTGAAGGTGATGCCGTCGGGCCGCACGCCGAGCTTGCTCGCTACGTACTTGGCGATCTCGACGTCATACCCTTGGTAGGAGCCGTCCGCTTCACGGAATCCGAGTCCTGGCTGGTCGAACTTGATGCCGATGGTCAGCTTGCCGTCCCGCACGTGATCGGCGGTGGTCGCGGGGTCGCTGCCGCCACCGCAGGCGGCGGCGACGAGGGCGACGGCGATCGCCCCGATACCGAGGCGAAGTGTTCGGGTGATCCTCATCGAATTCGGCTCCTTCTCACGCTGAGCTGCCGGTCCGGGGGCCGACGACACGTCATCTTTCCCGGAACATCGATCGCCCGGCTCGACTGCCCTCCCGCCAGTGGAAAGTTCGGGGATGTGGCCGCACGCGCCGGAAGTGCACGGCGTCGTTCAGGCCGACGACGCGGCCCCGACGACCGTTATCGGCACTTCCGGGCTTTCACGAGACGGTTGGAAGTTGTCGCGCCACAGACGTACAAGCGACCACGCGGTTGCGCAGAGCAGCAGGCCGTTGCGCACTGCCAGGACCACTACTCCCGGTCCGCTTCCGGTGGCGACCCGGTCGTAGAGGAACGGGAACTCCACCTGACTCGCCAGTGCCGTCGCGAGTACCAGCACCAGCACAGGCCGCTGCGTGGTGCGCGGGTCGAGCGCGCAGACCGCGGCGACCCCGACCGCCCACACCAAGTACTGCGGGCTGAGCACCCGACTGGCCGCCAAGGCGAGGAGCACCGCCGCCAATGCCAGATCCGTCGCCGGAGGACGCACGCGCCACCAGGTGATCAGCAACACCGCGCCGCCGATGATCATGACGGCCACGCATCCCCTGGCCACGGCGGACACCGCAGGGCCGGACAGCTCCTCCGCCCCATAACGATGCACGATGGTCCAGCCGCCGTTCATCAGCCGAGCAACCAACAACGGTGTGGCAGCGACGGATTCGATCTGCAATCCCCGCTTCGACTGAAACTCCAGAAACGACCACGCGCCCGGACCCAACGCGGTCAATCCCGCCATCGCAACCAGACCGGCGCAGGCCGCCGCCGCGCTCATGCGCCACAGCGTCCGTCGGCGCAGCCCGAGCACGACCACCACCGGCCACAGTTTCAGCAACACACCCGCGGCGGCGGCCACGCCTGCCGCCGCCGGTCGGCGCGCTGACCACAACAGTGCCGCGATCGCGGTCGCGGCTACGATCAAATCGAATCGGCCGTAACAGACCCGGCCAAGCAAGGCCACTCCGAGCGTCCAAATCCACGGCCCGGCCTGCGCTGTCCGCAGCCCGTCAGCCCGCGCCGCCCTGATCAACAAGCTGAGCACACCGGCGTCCGCTGCCGCGACCAGCGCGAAGAACAACCAGTTGTAGCCCGACCCACCGCCGATCAGCCAGGGCACCACCAGCAACGCACCCGCCCCGGGCGGGTACTGCCAGCGTTCGTCGTCCAACGGGAAAGCGTTCTGGTGCACGATATGTTCGGCCCACGCGCCGTACAGGGTCAAGTCCGCCGCCGAGGCATCCCAGACGCTGTGCGGCAACGCCGTCACACCGGTGAACACCACCATCAGTAATCGAGTAACCACCCAAACGACCCACAACCTCGACACCGACGACAGCTCGCGCACAAGGTCGCAGCCTAACCGTCCTGCGCAATGAGCAAGGCGCCCACGGGTATTCGCAGACGACGATCGTCTTACATTCCGGTTCGTGCGGTGATGCGGCCTTCCTGGATCGCGCGCTCGAGTTCGGCATGGTCGCGCGCGTTCTGGTCGGCGTAGGTTTCGGCGTATTCCGCCATGGCATGGTCGAACTCGTCTGTCGTGCCGAGGTACGAAGCGATCGCTATCCGGTCGCCCGCGCGGGCGTGTGCGTAAGCCAGCACCCGCCCGCACAGTCGGCCGTAGAGTCGCAGTCCCTTGGGGCCCATGGTCTCGATCACCGCCGAGCCCTTGCCGTCGCGTAGCTGCCGGAAGTAGAAGTCCCGCTGCTCGCCGTCGATGTCGGGACCGTGTTGCCAGCCCAGCAGGATGTCGCTCGCCGCCTGCATCAGCCGCTGCCCACGCACTACCCGCTCCCCCTGGTTCGGATACGACGGGCCCGCCAGATACCGTGCCAATACCGACGGTTGGGTCTCTTTCGCCTGCAGAAACAACGGATCCCCGTCGACTCCCAGCATCAGGACGATCCAAGCGCGGGTGCCCACGCTCCCCACGCCGACCACCTTGCGCGCGGCTTGCGCGAACTCGAATTGGTCCAGCAGCGCGCGGCGATTGTCCTGCAGAGTCGCACGGTAATCGCTGAGACGTTGGCGTAGTTCGCGATACAGCTGCTCGGCGTCGACATCGGCGAAGAGTTCCTCGAGCGGGACGAGCAGGGGCGGATCGCTGATGATCCGCGGCCTGCCGTCGACACGGGTGGTCAGCTTCGCCAGGGCGTGGTGGCTGTCGTGCGTCCGCGACTTCGCGAGCGCCTTGCGCACCCGCTCCTGGGTCGAGGTGTCCAGCTCGTCGCGCAATTCGGGCAATTCGGCCGTGGGATCGATGCGCGAGTACCACACGGCTGTGGTGCTCCGCTCGGCTTGGTCCCGCATCGTGGTCCGGTATTCCGCCGCACACGCTAGCGTGACTTTCAGCCGCTGTTTGGCGGAGAAGCCGTTCTCTCCGGCGGCGACCGCCAGGCTGGTGACGAGCCGTTTGACATCCCATTCGAACGGACCGGGGTATGTCTCGTCGAAATCGTTGATGTCGAAGGCCAGGCGGCGTTCGGGTGTCGCGAAGATTCCGAAATTGCTCAGGTGGGCATCACCGCACAGTTGAGTGTGCAGCCCCGTCGTGGGCGCTCGGGACAGATCGTCCGCCATGACCAGGGCCGCGCCGCGATAAAAGGCGAACGGTGAGTTCGCCATGCGGCCGTACCGCACCGGAACCAGTTCCGGAATCCTGGATCGAGCCTGCCGATCGAGCAGGTCGACCGGGTCCCTGCCGGTGGCGTCGTGTTCGGCGAGAGCGGCGAAAGGGGTAGTCCGCCGAGCGGATTCACCCTGCTCGGCACGTTCGGCGCGGGTGGCGATCCGATCGTTCACCGCGGCCGTCCGGTGGGTCACGGTGCGACCGGCTCGAACGGTCGCGTTTCATCGTGACCGAGGCGGACGACGCCTGCCGACGATTCCTGGACTTCGTTCCACGCTCCCGGCAGGTCACGCAGCGGCTCGGAGACCACGAACCGGGCCTCCTCCCCCAGCCCGCGGAGAGATTTCACCTCCGGATGCAGGGCGCGCACTTTCGCGACATCGTTGGAATAGAACAGCGATCGCGTCTGCCGCTCGGTGGAATACCGGAAGAACCACATGGATTCACCGTCGGTGGTCGCGACGGTCATCTGTACCGGAGCCTCGACCTCGTGCGCCCGGCCGACGTCTTCGACGAGGCCGACCGCGCGGGCGACCGCCTCGAACGGGTCGTGGACGAGCCCGAAGGTCAGGGCAAGGAAGAAGAGCAACTCGGAATCGGTAGATCCCTCGATATCGGCGAACAGGAGCGGATCGACCGCCGTCATCAGATCACGCTTGCACTGCCGGAACCCGCGCAGCGCTCCATTGTGCATCCACAACCAGTGCCCGTGCCGGAACGGGTGACAGTTGCTGCGCTGCACCGAGGTCCCGGTCGACGCACGCACGTGCGCGAAGAACAGCGACGTGCGCACCGCGCCCGCGATCTCCCGCAAGTTGCGGTCGTTCCATGCCGGTTCGGTGTTCTTGAACACCGAAGGTCGCGGGCCATCGCCGTACCAGCCGATCCCGAAGCCGTCACCGTTCGTGGTCGTCGCACCCAGTTGGGAGTGCAAGCTCTGGTCGATCAACGAATGCGTCGGCCGGAACAAAAGGTCCTCGGCCCGGATCGGCTCCCCTGAATAAGCCATCCACCTGCACATATATCGATTGAAGCAGAGCAGGCGGGGTTCGGCCACAGCATCCGCGCGATCAGTGGGTCATGATCACCTTGACCACCACCACGGTGGTGGCCGCAACCGCCAGCAGCAGGGCCTCGAGCAAGGTCGAACGCCGGGGACGCGCACCGTTGAGCCGCTCGATGACGAACACGATCCCGCCGATCCGGATCAGCATGACCACCTCCGCGAGCAGCTGCGCAGTGCGCGGTTCGAGCCATCCGAGACCGGCGATGCCGAGGATCACGCAAGGTAGCACCGCCGAGCTGAGGATCGGCACGGAGTCCCGCATGTCCATCCAGCGCTCCCGAGCGGAGATCGGACGGTTCTGCTGGACGCTCTGGCCGACCCCTTCGGCGAAAGAGTGTGCGATGAACGTCGAGAAAGCCGTCCCGAGGACGATCAAGATGCCGACGTGTTCGGCGGAGGTCGTCACCGGTATCAGCGCCGCGAGTATCAGCACGTTCCCGTAGACATAGGCGCTGATCCGGCTGGCCGCATTGCGGCGATCCAGCGGAGCGCTCCGGGAGAACAGCGGTCCGTGTAGGAATGCATGTCTGCTGGCTTCCATCGACCTCCCACCGAGTTCGTCGCCGGGCCATCCGTCTTTCCGAGTCGTGCCGAGCCCGCGGCAAGGCCTACTAAATAGTAGCCAGAAGATCGCTGGGGATTATGCTGAACACCGGCGCACGGCGACGTGTGCGGGCTCTGTTGTTCCAGGTTTTCGGTACGTCCCATGCGGATCGGGCAAGACGCCCCGTCAGACCGATGCATCGCTCCGTGCATCGCCGATGAGAGAGGTGACCGGCAAATGTCAGCAACTAATGACCATTCCGTCAAGCAGGCGGTCGCGGCCACTACTTCGATCGGCGCCGCGGTCCTGCTGTTGGCCGCTGGGCTCCTGTCGATCTTCCAGGGGATCTCCGCGATCGCCAAGGACGATCTTCTGGTCTCCGGAACGAATTACACCTATCAGTTCAGTACCACCACCTGGGGGTGGATCCATCTCGTTCTCGGCATCTTGGTCGTGATCGCGGCGGTCGGGCTGATCGCCGGCGCTATGTGGGCGAGGGTCACAGCGGTGTTCCTCGCCGCGCTGTCGATCCTGGCCAACTTCCTGTGGCTGCCGTACTACCCGTGGTGGTCGACCATTGTCATCGCCTTGGACGTCGTCGTGATCTGGGCGGTCACGACCTGGGAGCCGAGCCGCATGTGACCGGCAGCGGCCGCGGTGCCGGTGCGGGTCAGGTGTCGCGCGACGCCACGGGCGGCGCCGACACCGTGCGGCGGGGCAGCAGCGCCGCGGCGAGCAGTCCGCCGAGGCCGATCGCGGCGAGAACGCTCATCGCGGCCGCGTAGGCGTGACCGCCGGGATCGGCGACCAGGATGGTCCCGGCCACCGCGGTACCGAGCGAGGAACCGAGGTTGGACACGCTGCGCGACAACCCCGAGATCTCGCCCTGCAGTTCCTCACCGAAGCTGGACTGCACCACGTTGACCGACGGGGTGAGCATCACGCCGAGGCCGAGCCCGATCAACAACAGTCCGGGGGCGAACGCCCACGGGTTCAGCGCGCTGCCCGCCAATGCCAGCAGCACCACCACGCCGATGATGGTCACCAGGTAACCACCCATGATGAGGGTGCGCGCGGCGCGGCGCCTCGCCAGTCGTCCGGCCGACAGTGACGAGACCAGCAGGCCGATGGTGGCGGCGGTGAAGATGACGCCGGTCTCGATGGCGTTGTATCCGCGCACAACCTGCAGATACGCCGAGACGACGAACGAGGTGCCCATCAACAGCAACCACTGGATGTTCTGGGTGACCAGGCCGAGGTTCGACGTGCGGTTGCGGAACAAGCCGGTCGACAGCAGCGGCTCATGCCCGGCGCGCTCCTTGTTGCGGCAAGAGACGAAGAACCAGGCGAGGAACATCGCACCGAGTGCCAGCAGCGCCAGCATCAACCAGAAATTGTCGTCGGCGGCCAGAATGCCCATGACGAACAGGATCAGGCCGACCGCCGACAGAATCGCGCCCCCGAGATCGAAAGGCCGCGTGGGGTCCGCGGGCAGCGGGTCGGTAATGCGGCGGCTGAGCAGGATGATCGCCACGATGACGAGAGCCTGGAAGCCGAAGGCGGCGCGCCAGCTCAGCCCGGAGGTGATGAGTCCGCCGATCAACGGTCCGGCCGCGGCGCCGATGCCGCCCATGGCCATGATGGCGCCGAAGGCCCGTGCGCGAGACGACGTCTCGGTGAACAGCAGGGTGCTGAGGATATAGACCGGTGGGATCAGCAGCGCGGTGCCGACACCTTCGAGGATCGAATTGCCCAGGATCAGCACACCGAGCGCCGGTGCGAGAGCGCTGAGCACGGCGCCGACGCCGTAGACGGCCAAGCCGACGACGAAACATCGCTTGCGACCGTATCGGTCGGTGAGCTTTCCGCCGGGGATCATCAGCGCGGCCATCACCAGCAGGAAGATCGTGATCGTCACCTGCACCCCGTGCACGGTGGTGTTCAGGTCGGCGCTGATGTCGGTGATCATCACGTTCATGTTCGAACCGGCGAAGCTACAGATGAACTGCGCCAGCGCGAGGGGAAGCAGCACCCCACGCGGTCTGGACCCGGTCGGCTCCGCCATCCGCGCGCCCCGGGTCAGGAACCGTCCGGCCGAGCTTCGGCTCGGTCGAGCTGTTCATCCAGCGCCATCGCCGCGGCGACCAAGGCCAGGTGCGTGAACGCCTGTGGGAAGTTGCCCAATTGCTCGCCGGACGGGCCGATCTCCTCGGCGAAGAGACCGACGTGATTGGCGTAGGTGAGCATCTTGTCGAACGCGTAGCGGGCTTGGGTCAATCGCCCAGCACGGGCCAGCGCCTCCACATATAGGAAACTGCACAGATTGAACGTGCCCTCGACGCCGCGTAAGCCGTCCGGGGAGGCTTCGGGGTCGTAACGGTAGACCAGGCTGTCGCTGACCAATTCCTCGTCCATCGCGTCGAGCGTGCTCAACCACGCCGGATCCTGCGAGGACAGGAAGCCCATCCGCGGCATGAGCAGCAGCGACGCATCCAGCACCTCGGTGGCGTAGTGCTGCACGAACGCCTGCCGCTTCGAGCTCCAGCCGCGCTCGATGATCTGGTTGAACACGGCGTCCCGTTCCCGTGTCCAGCGCGCGACGTCCGCGGGCCGAGAGTGTTCGATCGCCAGCCGTACACCGCGATCGAACGCGACCCAGGTCATGAGACGGCTGTAGGTGAATTCCTGTTGACCACCACGAGTTTCCCAAATCCCCTCGTCGCGCCGGTCCCAGTTCTCGGTGAGCCAGTCGATCAGGTTCGCGATCGCCCGCCAGCCCGAGATTCCGCCGATATCGGACATCTGCGCCAGCGCGTCGGCCGCCTCACCGTAGATGTCGAGCTGGATCTGATCGGCCGCCGCGTTACCGACCCGCACCGGCGCCGATCCGCGGTAACCCTCCAGATGAGAGAGAATCTCCTCTTCCAGTCGAGGATCGCCATCGATGCGATACATGATCTGCAACGGCTCACCAGAAGTGGTGTCACCGGCTTCCAGCCGCTCGCGCAACCAGCGCCGGAAGGCATACGCCTCTTCGGCGAAACCCAAATCGTTCAGCGCCCGCACCGACAGGGACGCATCCCGGATCCAGGTATAGCGGTAATCCCAGTTGCGTTCGCCGCCCACCTGCTCGGGCAGCCCCATGGTTGCCGCGGCGATCGGCGCCCCGGTGGGCGCATACGTCAGCAGCTTCAGCGTGATCGCCGAACGATTGACCATGTCCCGCCAGCGACCCCGATACGTGGACGATCGTAACCACGTCTGCCAGAACGCGCGGCACGCGTCCAACTCCGCGAGCACAGCCTGCCGCTCCGGAGGCGCCGGTGCGGCGCCCCCGCTGTCCGTGCTCGTCAACACGAGCACCGCCGTCTCCCCTGCCGAAAGGGTGAACTGCGCGGACACATCATCCCCTTCGGCGCGCAACGCCACCGGGTCGGTTGCCTGCAGGCGCAGATCGGTGCCCGGCCCGCGAAAGGTCACCGACCGGTGATCGTGCACTGTGAGGGTGTGGGCGGCGCGCGCATAGTCGAACCGTGGTCGGCAGCTGAGCGCGAACGGCAGAGTGCCCCGCACCACCCGCGCAATCCGCACCAGCCGATGCCGGTCGATCGGGGCGCGATCACGGATCGGCTCCATGAAATCGATGACTTCGCCGACCCCGCTCTCGGCCATGAACCGGGTGACCAGCACGGCCGTGTCCGACAGGTACAGCTGACGAATCGTCACCTCCGCCTCGGCCAGATCGGCAGACAACTGACAGCTACCACCACGCTCGCTGTCGAGCAGTGCGGCGAAGACGCTCGGCGAGTCGAATCGCGGAGTACACCACCAGTTGATGGTGCCCACCGAGGACACCAACGCCACGGTCTGTAGATCACCGACAATGCCGTGCTCCGCGATCGGTGGATACGCGTTCATGGCAATCCTCCAGTGGCATCGACCGAACGGACAACTCAGCCCAGCGCAACCGATCGCCGCATCCCTCATTCGAGAGATGCGACCCTCACAGTGTGCTCCATGCCGACCGAAAAAGTGAACAGCTTATACATAGCAAATCTGAAACAGGCGACTACGGCGTATCGCCCCGACCTACCCGCGCCTGTCGCTCAGCTCGCTTCCGACTAGACAGCCGCAGCGGAGACCATCGGCTTGCAATTGGCCGCAGCGCATCTCGGCGGCTCGACCGACGACACGGCGGCTGGACGCGGCCACTGGATCATGCCGGGTAGGAACGAGTTTCGGTGGCCTTCACCGCAGCCCACAGCCGCTGGCCCGGACGCAGTCGCAGCTCGGCGACGGTGGCCGGTGTGATGTCGGCGAGCACGGGCGGCGCGCCGTCGAGACGAATCCGGGTGATGTGCGCGTGTTGCTCGATGCCGGTGATCGTGACCGGCCAGCTGTTGCGGGGGCTGCCGACGGGTTGTTCCGGATGCAGGCCGACCGCGTTCGGGCCGAAGGCCACATGGACTCGCCCCTCCGCGGGTTCGGCGATGGTGAGGCTGCCGCCACCGTCCAGGTCGACAGTCGTGCCGCGAGCCGTGCCGCGGTAGAGGTTGAGGCCCATCAAAGTCGCCACGTAGTCCGAGCGTGGTCTCGCCGCGACCTGCGCGGGCGGTCCTTGCTGGACGATCTTGCCGTCTTCGAGGATGATCAGCCGGTCGGCGAGGACCATGGCGTCGAGGGGGTCATGGGTGACCAGGACGGTGTGGCCGGGGTAGTCGCGCAGATGGTGGGCGAGGTCCGAGCGCACTTGGACCCTGGTACCGGCGTCGAGTGCCGCGAGTGGCTCGTCGAGCAGCAACAGCTGCGGTTCGGTGGCCAGCGCGCGGGCCAAGGCGACCCGTTGCGCCTGTCCTCCGGACAGTGCCCGGGGTTTGCGAAGTGCGTAATCGGCCAGTCCGACCCGCGCGAGCCATTCGGTGGCCCGCTCCCGCGCGACGGCACGCCGACATCCGCGGGCGCGCAGCCCGAATGCGACATTCTCCAGTGCCGACAAATGCCCGAACAACAGGTAGTCCTGGAACACGACGCCTACCTGTCGGCGTTCGGCGGGCACGAACGCCGACGGTGGGGCGTCCCAGGTGGTTCCGTCCAGCCGGATGTGCCCGCCCGTCAGCGCGATCAGCCCCGACAGGGCTCGCAGGGCAGTGGTCTTGCCCGCCCCGTTCGGTCCCAGCAGAGCGGTCACCTCGCCCGGTGCGGCGGCGAGAGGCAGTTCGAGCGCGAAATGCCCTCGGTCGATCCGTAGGTCGGCCTCCAAGCTCATATCGCTCCCCGGATCCACCGTTCGCGCAACGCGACCAACACGGTGACCGAGACGGCCAGCAGAACGAGGCTGAGCACGATCGCGGCGTCCGGATCGGTCTCCAGCGCGAGATAGACCGCCAGCGGCATAGTGGTGGTGCGGCCGGGGAAGTTACCGGCGAAGGTGATGGTGGCGCCGAACTCACCGAGCGCGCGGGCCCAGCACAGCACCGCGCCCGCGACCACTCCGGGCAACACCGACGGCAGGGTCACCCGGCGGAAGGTGTACCAGCGGGTGGCGCCGAGCGTGGCGGCCGCCTCCTCGAAGCGAGGATCGGCCGCCCGCAGCGCTCCTTCGACGGAGATCACCAGGAAAGGCATGGCCACGAATGCCTCGGCCACGATCACCCCGGCGGTGGTGAAGGGCAGTGAGACACCGAACCATTCGTAGAGATACCGCCCGATCAGCCCGCGCCGTCCCAGCACCAGCAGCAGTGCGACACCGCCGACCACCGGCGGCAGCACGAGCGGTACGGTGACCAAGGCGCGGATCAGCCCGCGCCCCGGCAGTTCGGCGCGCGCGAGCACCCAGGCCAGCGGGATGCCGAGGACCAAGCAGATCGCCGTGGCCGCGGTCGCGCACACCAGCGAAAGCCGCAGTGCCTGGCCGAGTTCGACGCTGAACAACCGATCCGGCATGGTCGCCCACGGCGCTCGCGCCAGCAACCCGATGAGCGGTACGACGAGGAACGCCAGCCCGCAGCCTGCGGGCAGCATCAGCGCGACCGGTCGCCGCCCGAGCACCGCCCGCCGCCGCGAGGGCGCGATCACGGCGTGTCGAATCCCGCCGCTGCGAAGACCGTCTCGGCCTTGTCCGAGGTCACGAAGTCGACGAACGCCGCCGCGGCGGCCGCGTTCGGCGCGTGCGCCAGCGGCGCTACCGGGTAGTCGTTGATCGCCTTGCCGGACTCCGGGAAGTCGATGCCCTCGACCTTGTCGCCCGCCGCCTTCACGTCGGTGCGGTATACCAGCGCCGCGTCGACCTCGCCGAGCGTCACCTTGGTCAGCACCGCCTTCACGTCCTGCTCGCGGGTATCGGGTTGCGGGATGATGTTCGCCGTCTCGAACACCGTCTTGGCCGCCGCGCCGCAAGGCACCTGCTCCGCGCACAGCGCGAGCTTGGGCTCGGTTCTGCCGAAATCGGCCAACCCGGTGATGTGTCCCGGGTTGTCCTTGGGCACCGCGATCTCGAGCCTGTTGCGCACGAAGGTGACCGGCGCGGCGGTGACTTCCCCCTTGTCGCGGAGCTGCTGCATGTTCTTCGGCGCCGCCGAGGCGAACACGTCGGCCGGTGCGCCTTGATCGATCTGTTCGGCGAGCGCCGAACTCGCGCCGAAGCTGTAGATCACCTTCACGCCCGGGTGCGCGGCCTCGAACTGTTTGCCGAGTTCGGTGAACGTCTCGGTCAGCGAGGCGGCGGCGAACACGGTCACCGTGCCCGAGACATGCTCGGCGCCGGTGTGTTCGGTCGTGTCGTCCGAACCACAGCCGGCCGCGGTCACCACGGCCAGCACCGTCGCGGTGGCGACACCCCACTTGCGAATCATCCTCATCCTCGTCAACTTTCCGGTATCTCCACGACGACGTGCGTGGACTTCACCGATGCGACAGCGACGCTGCCGACTTCCAGACCGAGCTCGTCCACCGATTCCCGGCTCAGCAACGACACCAGCCGGAACGGTCCGGCCTGCATCTCCACCTGCGCCATCACCGTGTCCTTGACCACCCGGGTCACGATCCCGCGCATCCGGTTGCGGGCCGACGCCGCGACCGTCGCACCGGGTGCGGGCGCCTCGGCAGTGGCGCGCAGGAACTCGGCGAGCTCGCGGCCGCTGACACCCTTGCGGCCGTTGTCCAGCTGAATCGCGGTCAGACGGCCCTGATCGATCCATCGGCGCACCGTGTCGTCGCTGACACCCAGCAACGCGGCTGCCTCACTGATCCGTAGATTCGACACAAGCGACAGTTTATTGCCGCATTCACGGTAAAGATAGTCGGTCAGATCCGCTACTTCGAGTACTCTCGTTCGCCCGCGCCCGGCGGCTTCTCGTGACGGCAGGGCGTTGTCGATGTCTTCACAAGCCGGACTGCGCCGCGGTGCGGCGCACCTACCCGTCGGTGTGGAGCGTTCCTGTCGATGCGGCAATCCGACGGCTATACGGTCGTGGTAGGCCACCGCTCGCGCAGTCGTGGCGCATGGCAGACGACAAGGAACCCGAGCGACATGTCGATATCGAAGAAGGCGCATCCGGACGCGTGCACGCAGGAATTGGTGGCCGCCTGCCGTGCGGAGATCCCCGCGCTGACCGATCGGCTGATCTCGGAGATCTTCACCGAAAACCCCGAATGGACCGATTATTCGCGGGTACCCCGCGCGGATCTGGTCGACGGCTGCCGCCGGTACGTGACCCGCATCCTCGACCGGTTGGGCGCTCCGACGACCGCGTTCGACGACGATGTCGCCGCGTCCATCGGCCGCCGCCGTGCCGAACAGGGCGTACCGCTGGAAGCCATGTTGCGCACGTTCCGGCTCGGCGGCCGGATCGTCTGGGAGGTCCTGCTCGACCGAGCGGACGATCTCGCTCCCGGCGAGATCCGCGCGGCGGGCACCGCGTTGTGGGCCGTGATCGACGGGCTGTCCACGTCGCTGGTCACGTCCTACCGGAATACCGAATTGGAGCAGTTGCGCAGCGACGAACGCCGTCGGCACGCCCTGATCGAGGACCTGCTCGCCGGCCGGGGCAACGACACCACCTTCGCCGCGCGCGCCGCACGTGAGTTGAACCTTCCGGCCGGTAGCGACTACCTCGTGGTCGTCGCCTGCGGTGCGGGCGAGGCGATGCACACCGGCACCGAGGCGGCCTTGGCCGCGGTCGGCATTCGTTCGGTGTGGCACGATCGCGTCGACTCGACGGTCGGGCTGATAGCGGTCGAACGCCACGACGTCGCCTCGGTGTTGCGACGGATCGAACCGCACGTTCGCGGACGGGCAGGCGCCTCGCCGACCGTCGGCGGCCTGGCGCAGGTCGGCACCGCACACGGCTGGGCACTGCTCACCCTGCAAACCTTGCCCGCGGACGCGACAGGACTCGTGCCGCTGCACCAACGCTTCCAACATGCGCTGTTGCTGCGCTCCACCGACGTGACCGACATGCTGGTCGCCCACACCCTCGGTCCGGTACTCGCACTGCCCGCCGCCGAGCGCACGACCTTGCTCGACACGCTCGCGGCATGGTTGGCGCACGACTGCTCGGCGGCCCATGCGGCGACACGGCTGCACTGCCACCGCAATACCGTGATCAACCGCCTCCATCGCGTCTCGACCTTGCTCGGCCGTCCGCTCGAAGGCCAGCGCAGCTATGTGGAACTGTCGCTGGCCCTGGCCGCCCTCGATCTCGTCCGGTCACCGGAGAGAGCCTGATCCGACCTCATCGGATTGGGCGCCGCGCCCAATCTGGCGATCGCACTACTGGGCTTCGTGGCAATTGTCTGTGCACTTCGCTACGGCAACACTCGATAGCGATGATTCGCCCCACAACCGGAGGCGGATCGGATCATCGAGGACGAGGAGCACCACGAGTGCCGGATTTCGATCTACTGGTGGTCGGCGGCGGCCCGGGCGGGTACGTCGCCGCCATCCGCGCGGCCCAGCGCGGCCTGCGGGTCGGCTTGGTGGAGAAGGAGCGCCCGGGCGGCGTCTGCCTCAATTGGGGCTGCATTCCGACCAAGGCGATGCTGCGGTCCGCCGAGATCTTCCAAACCGTCACCGCCGCAGCTGATTTCGGCGTATACGCCGACAACGTGCGCTATGACTTCGCCGCGGTGCGGCAGCGCAAGGACGGCATCGTCAAGCAACTCACCGACGGTGTGGCGAGCCTGCTCGCCGCGAACGGCGTGACGGTGATCGAGGGACACGCCCGCTTCACCGGTCCGACCAGCGTCGAGGTATTCGAGGCCGGACAATCGCCGATCTTCCCCGGCGGCCCCCGCTACGCCGCCGCACCGACCGCCACCGCCACCCGGACGATCAGCGCGAGCGACGTGATCATCGCGACCGGATCGGTGCCCGCTCGACTGCCGATTCCGGGCGCGGACCTGCCGGGCGTCATCACCTCCGACGGCGCGTTCGGGCTGACCGAGGTGCCCGAACGCCTCGTCGTCATCGGCGGCAGCGCGGTCGGCGCGGAATGGGCCAGCCTGTTCGCGAGTTTCGGCAGCCGGGTCACCGTCGTCGAGCTACAGGACACCCTGGTGCCGCTGGAGGACGCCGACGTCGGCGCCGCCCTGGGACGGTCGTTCACCAAGCGCGGCATCACCGTGCTCACCGGCTCCACCGTCGAAGCCATCGCGCGAACCGATGCCCTGCGCGTCACCGTCGCAGGCGAGCACGCCGGTGAACTCGACGCGGACGTGGTACTTGTCGGCGTCGGACGCCGTCCCAACACCGCCGACCTCGGCCTGGACCGCGCGGGAATCGACACCGACCCGCGGGGCTTCATCCCCGTCGACGAACGGCTGAGCACCGGCGTCGAACACGTCTACGCCATCGGTGACGTCACCGGGCGTGCCCTGCTCGCACACGTCGCCTCGCATCAGGGCCTCACCGCCGCGGACGTGATCGCCGGCCATCCGGCGCACATCGACTACACCGCGATCCCGGCCGCCACCTTCACCCACCCGGAGATCGCGAGCGTCGGGCTCACCGAGGCGAAGGCCCGCGCCGCCGGGCACGACGTCGTCACCGCCCGATTCCCCTTCGCGGCACTCGGCCGGGCGAAGACCTTCGGCGAAACCGATGGCTTCGTCAAAATCGTTGCCGGACAGCGCCATCGAGAAGTGCTCGGGGTGCACATCATCGGCCCGTCGGCCAGCGACCTGATCACCGAAGGCGCCTTGGCCATTGCGCTGGAGGCGACCCTCGACGAACTCGCCGACACCATCCACGCCCACCCCACTCTCGGCGAGATCGGCATGGAGGCGGCCATGGCCGGACTCGGACTGCCCGTGCACATCCCGCCCCGGAAGCGTTGAGGAGCCTGCCGTGACCACCAGCACCGCATCCCGCAAACCGAGTCGCAAGACGGCTCGGTCGACGGCCGCACACACCTCCGCGTCGGTCACCGAGGAGCGCAAGAGCGACGCCGCCGAACCCGCACGGACGCAGGACGACTCCGTTCCGGCCGACGCGCGCATCGCCGCGGAGGATCCCGACAGCCTGCGCGGCCTGTACCGCGACATGCTGTTCGTGCGCCGGTTCGAGGAGCGCACCGCCCAGAGCTATCAGCAGGCGAAGATCGGCGGCTACTGCCATCTCAACCTGGGCGAGGAAGCCACCGTGATCGGGCTCGGCGCGGCCATGCGCCCGACCGACTATCTGTTCACCAACTACCGCGAGCACGGATACGCGCTGGCCAAAGGCATCGAGCCCGGCCGCGTCATGGCGGAACTGTACGGCCGCTCCACCGGCACCTCCAAGGGCTGGGGCGGTTCCATGCACATGTACGACACCGCGACTCGCATGCTGGGCGGTTACGCCATCGTCGGCGGCCAGGTTCCGCTGGCCGTCGGCGCGGCGCTGGCCATCGACTACCGCGGCGAGGACGACGTGGTGGTGTGCCAAATGGGTGAGGGCACGACGAACATCGGTGCGTTCCACGAGTCGCTCAACATCGCGGCCCTGTGGAACCTGCCGGTGGTGTTCCTGGTGATCAACAACCAGACCGGCATGGGCACCACGGTCGAGCGCTCCTCCGCCGAGCCGGATCTGTGGAAGCGCGCCGCCGCCTACCGCATGCGCGGGGAGCGTGTCGACGGCACCGATGTGCTCGCCGTCCGCGATGTGGCCGGTGAGTTGATCGAAACAGCTCGGCGCGAGAAGAAACCCGCGCTGCTCGAGGCGGTCAGTCACCGCCTCAAAGGCCACTCCGTGGTCGACCCGGCGAAATACCGTACCGAAGAGGCCGTCTCGATCGCCCGCGGCAACGATCCCATCGTGCGCTGGCGCGACGCGCTGCTCGCCGCCGGTGTGCTGGACGATCGGTCCGTGGCCGCGCTCGAAGCGGAGGCGACGGCCGCGGTCGCCGCTGCGGTCGAATTCGCCGACGCAAGCCCCCATCCGGAGCCGTCGAGCCTGTTCGACTACAACTACGCGACGCCCGTGGCGGGCGATTCGCGTCGCCTGCCCGCCGATCCGCTCTTCACCCATTAAGGACATCACCGTGGCTGTCATGACCTATCGTGAAGCGCTGCGCGAGACCCTCCGCGAGGAGATGCGGCGCGACGACGATGTCTTCCTCATCGGGGAGGAGATCGGCATCTTCGAAGGCTCCTACAAGATCACCGCGGGACTGCTGGCCGAATTCGGCGAGAAGCGGGTGCGCGACACTCCCATCGCCGAGGAGGGTTTCGTCGGCGCCGCCATGCTCGGACTGCGCCCGGTCGTCGAGATCATGACGATCAATTTCTCGCTGCTGGCGCTGGATCAGATCGTCAACCACGCCGCGAAGATCTACGGCATGTTCGGCGGCCAGACCAGCGTGCCCATGGTCATCCGCACCCCGGGCGGCGGCGGGCAGCAACTGGGCGCGACGCATTCGCAGAACGTGGAGTTGTACTACGCCTTCGTGCCGGGCTTGAAGGTGGTCGCGCCGAGCACTCCGGCCGACGCGCGTGCGCTGCTGAAAGCCGCCATCGAAGACGACGATCCAGTGTTGTTCCTGGAGAACCTGTCGCTGTACAACACCAAAGGCGAAGTGCCGGAATATCTTCCGAGCGTCCAGATCGGCAAGGCCGCGGTCACGAGAACCGGCTCCGACATCACGCTGATCGGGTACTCGCGAATGGCGACGATCTGCTCCGAGGTCGCCGAACGACTCGCCGCCGACGGTTTCTCGGCAGAGGTCATCGACCTGCGCAGCCTTCGTCCGCTGGACCGCGCCACCCTGATCGAGTCCGTCCGTAAGACCGGCTGCGCCGTCATCGGCGAAGACGACTGGCTCACCTACGGCATCGGCGCAGAGGTCGCGGCTTCCATCTCCGACGGCGCCTTCGACTACCTCGACGCCCCGGTCCGCCGGGTGGCCATGGCCGAGGTGCCGCTGCCCTATGCCAAGCCGCTCGAACGACTCGCCCTGCCGTCGGCCGATTCGCTGTACACCGCCGCAGTGGAAACCCTTGCGGCAGTGGGCAAGCGACGCTGAAAGACCAGAGGACATTCATGCCCGAAATCACCATGCCCCGCCTCTCCGACACCATGGAGGAAGGCGTCGTCGTCTCCTGGCTCAAGCAGGTGGGCGATCCGGTCGAACAAGGCGAAATCCTCGCCGAGATCGAAACCGACAAAGCTCTCATGGAGCTCGAGGCGTACGACAGCGGCGTGCTCGAGCAAATCCTCGCCGGTGAGGGCGCGCGGGTGCCGATCGGAACACCCATCGGCGTCATCGGCGACGGCAGCGGAACTACCGCGAGCGGCCCGAACGGGGGTACGCCCGCCCCCGCCGAGGAGCAAGCTCCTGCCGGACACGGTGCGGAGCCGGACACTCGCCCGGTTCCGGCTGTCACGGTGACCGAACCCACCGTCGACTCCCGCGCAACGGTGCAGCGAAAGAAGACGTCGCCGCTGGCGCGCAAGATCGCCGACGAACTCGGCGTCGACATCACCACCGTCGTCGGCACCGGCCCCGGTGGGCGCATCATCCGGCAGGATGTCGAATCCGCCCATCGTGCAGCCGAACTCGATCCGCCGCGGAAGGTCGTCCCCGCTCCCCCGAGCGAGGTTTCCGCTCCGGCCGCAGGCGACTACGAGGAAATTCCGCTGACCACCATCCAGCGTGTCTCGGCCACGCGGCTCACCGAGAGCAAACAACAAGCTCCGCACATCTATCTGACCAACGCGATCGATGTGACCGACCTCTTCGACTTCCGCGCACAGGTCAACGCCACGCTGGCGCGGACAGATGTGAAGGTCAGCGTCAACGATCTGCTGCTCAAGGCCGTCGCCGTGACGCTGCGGAACAACCCTGCGGTCAATGTCTCCTTCGCAGGCGACAAATTGTTGCGGCACCGTGGCATCAACCTCGGTATGGCGGTCGCGACGCCCGCGGGCCTTCTCGTTCCCGTGCTGCGGGACGCCGATCGCAAGAGCGTGTCCGAGATCGCCGCCGAGAGCAGGGACAAAGCCGAACGCGCCCGCGAGCGCAAGTTGCGGACCGACGAGATGAGCGGCGGCACTTTCACCATCTCCAACCTCGGTATGTTCGGCATCGAGCACTTCACCGCCGTCATCAACCCACCGGAGGCCGCCATCCTGGCCGTCGGCGCGGCCACGGACGAACTGCGTCTGGACGACGGTGAAGTGGTGACCCGCAAGATTCTGCGGGTCACCATGTCCGCCGACCACCGCGCCATCGACGGAGCCGTGGCCGCACAGTTCCTGCAACAGCTGAAGGACCTGCTGGAACATCCACTCCGCATCGTGACCTGACACTTCGGCGCTCAGCCAACCGCCTTCCGCACCAGTTCGCCGATCCTCGCCTCCTCGGCGGCGGACACCTTCGTCAGCGCGAAGTACGTCGGCCACATGGCGCCGTCGTCGAGGGTGGCGATATCGCTGAAACCGAGAGTCGCGTAACGCGATTTGAACTTTTCCGCGCTCTGGAAGAAGCACACGACCTTGCCGTCCTTGGCGTAGGCGGGCATGCCGTACCACAGCTTCGGCGACAGATCCGGAGCGCTGGCTCGGACGACGGCGTGCACCCGCTCGGCCATGACGCGATCGGATTCGGCCATTCCGGCGATCTTCTCGAGCACGTCCTTCTCCCCGTCCGCCTTCGTCGCGCGCGAGCCGCGGCGCGCGGCCGTCTTCAACTCTTGGGCGTGCTCCTTCATCGCGGCGCGTTCCTCGTCGGTGAATCCCACCGCGGTCTTGGTCTTGGCGTTGGTGCGGGTGGCGGACTTCTGCGCGGTCATGAGTGTGTCTCCTTCGTCTCGGACAGGGGTGATTTCGATGGTGGTTCGGGCGCTCATCGGTCCTGGATCAGCCCGAGGACGTGGCCGTCGACGTCGGTGACGGTGGCCACCAGGCGGCCGCCGCCGACATCGTGGGCGGACTCCGCCACAGTGGCGCCCGCGGCGGTCACTTCCGCCAGCTTCGCCTCGATGTCCGGCACGTGCCAGTAGGCCACCGGTGCGGTCATTCCCTGCGGTCCGCCGTTCGGCACCAGCCCGATGTGCTGGCCCTCGGCCTCGAAGCCGACGTAGTAAGGCGAGTCGGTCTGCGGCGCCGTGCCGAGCAAAGCGGTGAACAGCGCCTTGGCTGCCGCCAGGTCGGACACGGGATGCAGCACGGTCTTGATTCCCTGGGTGGGAGAGCTGGTCATGATCACTCCTGAACTCGTCGGTCACGTTGTCCCGGTGTGCCGTTCTGTCGGGCGAACCGGGCGTGCTCACAGCATCTCTCCCGGCGACTCCGACCCACATCCGTGGCGACCACGGAACCGTCCACTGATCGGGCCACCGATCGACTACGGCGGCAACCCGCAACCGGGAACAGACCGAGAAGTATGAGGGCGAAGGGATACGGCAGAATCGGTGCCATGGTGGCGACGGTGGAGATCTCGGCTCGGGAAGCCGAGGTGCTGGCGCTGGTGGGGGAACATCTCAGTAACGCCGAGATCGGGGCGAAGCTGTTCATCTCCGTGCGCACCGTGGAAAGCCACGTCTCCTCACTGCTGCGCAAACTGGAGGTGCCCGATCGGCGGGCACTGGCCCAGCGCGCGTCCGCTTCGGTACGCGACGACCGGCCGCACCCGGCGCCGGTCCTGCCGAGGCCGCTGACTTCCTTCATCGGCCGCGGCCGGGAGCGCGCGGAACTGACCGCGATGATCGGCGAATACCGGCAGGTGACCGCGGTCGGTCCCGGCGGAGTGGGCAAGACCCGGCTTGCGCTGGCCGTCGCGGCGGAGATGGCCGCTGCGTACACCGACGGGGTGTGGTTCGTCGACCTGGTGCCGGTCACCAGCGCGGACACCGGCGTGATCGCCGGTACGGTCGCCCTCGCGCTCGGCCTCGGCGAGCAGCCCGGCCGCGGCATGGACGAGTCTGTGCTCACCGCGCTGGCCGACCGGCACGCCTTACTGGTGCTGGACAACTGCGAGCATGTGCGCGACGGGGTGGCGCCGTTCATCGAACGACTGCTCGCGACATGTCCGCGATTGACGGTGCTGGCGACCAGCCGGGCCCGGCTGATGGTGCCGTTCGAGCGGGTGTACACGGTCGCGCCGATGTCCTTGGCCGGCGATGGCGACTCGGATGCGGTCCGGCTGTTCATGGACCGCGCGGCGGCCGGCGGCTGGCCGCCGAATCACGCCCTTCGCGACCAGGTCGCCACCTTCTGCGAGCGACTCGATGGTGTGGCGCTGGCGATCGAGTTGGCTGCCGCACGCTGGACGACGCTCGGGCTGGATGGTCTCGAAGCCGGACTGTCGGACCAGCTCAGGATGCTCGCCGGGGGACCGCGCGCCGAGGACCGGCACCGGTCGGTCCGGGCAGCGCTGGACTGGAGCCACGCCTTGCTGGAGCCGGACGATCGAGTGCTACTGCGCCGGGTGTCGGTCTTCATGGGCGCGTTCACCGTCGAGGCGGCGGCGCAGGTAGCGGCGTCCGAGAAAGCCGTTGTCGCAGACGGACTGGCCCGACTCGCCGAGCAGAGCCTGCTCGCGGTGACGGCATACCCGAGTGGGACCGGATACCGGGCGCTGGAAACCATCCGCCAGTACGGGACGGAGCAGCTCACGCAGGCCGGTGAACTGGCAGGCACCCGTGCGGGGCACCTCCGCTGGTGCCTGGCCGAGGCCGCCGAGCTGACGGTGGTGAAAGCGGACTGGCGGGCACGATTCGACGCGGTGGCCGACGACTTCCGCGCCGCGATGACGTGGGCGAACGATCGGCCGGAGCACCGCGCGGATGCCTTCCGGTTCGCCCAGCATCTGGCGCGACTGTGCTTCACCCGAAATCTGATCGGTGAGTCCCAGATGCGCTACGAGCAGGCGGCCGCGCTCGCCGACGACCCGTCCGCCGCCGCCTCGATGCTGCGCCATGCCGCTGCCGCGGCCGGAGGTCAGATGCGGGGCGACGATATGCACCGCCTGCACCGCGCGGCCGCGGAGGCGGCCCTCAGGTCCGGCGACTCCGCCGGCGCCGCCCGCGACCTGGCGACCGCCGCTGCCAACGGCTACCGGTTCGCGAGTAAGTTCGTCCGGCCCCTGGCACCGGAGGAAGCCATCGCGCTCATCACCGAGGCGCGGCAGCTCGCCGGTGTCGACCCGCCCGCCCAGGCCGCCGTGGCGCTGGCCGAAGCCGGACGAGCGCTCACCGATGCCCTCACCGGCCTGCACTCATCCGACCTTGTGTCCGAGACCGTCGCGCGCGCCGAACGTGCCGTCGAACTCGCCAGGCACACGGCTGATCCGCTCGCGGAGTCCGCTGCGCTCGACACACTCGCCGGGGCGCACAGCATGGCCGGTGACACCTTCGCCGCAGCGGCCGTTGCGCGTAGCCGAATGGTGTTGTTGAACTCCGCTCCGCATACCCCAGCCGGTACCCATGAGCTGATCGACGCGCTCGGCGAGGCCGCCGAGGCCGAACTCGGCGCGGGTGATCTGCTGGGCGCCCGCCGGTGGGCCCAGCAGCTCGCGGATCATCCGCTGCTCGCCGAGGTCGGACATCGCGCGACGAGCTGGCTGCTGGTGACCGACGCGTTGGCGGGCAATGTCGCGGAGGTACGCACCAACAGCGTCCGATTCCTCGAGTCGTGGCATCGGGTCGGCAACCCCGTCAAGTCGGTCCTCGGTCCGGCGGTAGCCGGCGTGGCGATGATCCACGACCTACGCGGCGACCATGACGCTCGGGCCGAATGGGACGCCGTCGTAGCCCGACTCGGCACGCCACCAGCGCATATCCACGGCTATGGCGCGGTCTTCGACGCACTCGCCATGCTCCACCGCGGGCAGGTGAGCGCGGCGTTGGAACGGATGGCAGCCGATCCCGGCGAGGTATGGAGATGGGTCACCTGGATCTGGCTGCACTGGTATGTGGCGCTGCGGGCTGAAGCCGCCGTGCTCGCCAAGGCCCCCGATGCCGCCGATCGCCTCGCCGAGGCCAGGACCATCGTCGCCGGAAACCCCATCGCCGGTGCCATCGTCGAGCGCGCCGCGGCATTGCACGCCGGTGACCGGCAGCGGCTGCTCGCCACGGCGGCCGCGTTCGACGCCGCCGGTTGCCGTTACCAGTCGGCGCGCACCGTGGTGCTCGCCGGTGGCGAGCACGCCGCACGCGGCGCGGCCGCGTTCGCCGAACTCGGCCTCGCCCCGATGGCGCCTATCACTTTGTGAACCGCCGTCTGCGCTCGGCTCACGCTTACTTCCCGCGTCCCGACCAACGACGGAACAATCGCCGGACGCGCTCGCCGAGACTCGGCGCGGGTTGCGGCTGCGCACGGGCGGTTTCGGCGTCCGCCGCGGCCGACGCCGCCTGGGCCAATCGCGCGTGCAGTTGTTCGCGCACTTGGTCCGGGGTGTAGGCACGGCGGCGGCGCTCGGCGCGCACCACCACGACACCGGTGGCAACCACACCGGCCACACCCGCCAATCCCACTGCCTTCCACCACCTCATACCGCATAGGCTACGACCATGACGGGGACGGGCATCGATCTCGACCGAGCGGTCGAGGTCACCAGGACGGGTGACATCTGGCTTTTCCGTGGCCATTCCACAGCCGACCGGGTGATTCGCATGACGACGAACAGTCCGGTGAACCATGTCGGGATGTCCGTCGTGATCGACGACCTGCCCGCGCTGATCTGGCACGCGGAGCTCGGACGATCACTGACCGACATGTGGTCGGGGACCGCGCACCGTGGCGCCCAGTTGCACAATCTGCGCGATGCCGTTCTGGTCTGGGCACACCGCTACGGTCAGCAGGCATGGTTGCGCCAGTTGAACCCTCCCACCACCCGCGCCATGGAGGACGGCGCGCTGCGCGCCATCGCCCGGCTCGACGGCACTCCGTTCCCCTCCACCGCGGGCTTGGCGGGGCGCTGGCTCCGCGGTCGTGCGCGTCTGCCCCGCAGGAAGACGAGTGGATCGACCGCCCGCGAGCTGGAGAACGCGTACTGTGCCGAAATCGTCGCCGCCACATACCAAGCGATGGGGCTACTGCCCGAGCGCCGCAGCCCCGACTGGTACGACCCGGGCCGATTCTGGAGCGGAGACCGACTGCAACTGTCCGGCGACTACGCATTGAGCGGCGAAATAGCCGTACGGACACCGGCTCGCACGGATTCCTGACGCGAACACGAGAGCGGGACCCGGCGGTCCCGAAGTAAAAATCACCTCGATTTTCACAATATGGAGCGGATAAGAACATCCGTACCGTGAGGCCATATGGTCCCATCATCCTATTTGTGCAGGGCGCATTACTTACCGGCGCATATTCGAGTTGTCGCATGACCACCTACCGGCAGGACGGATCGTCGGTCGAACTTCCCTCACTTCGGCCATTGTTGTTCACCGTTTACGTACCCGCGGCGGCGTACGGGATCGGCATGGGAGCCGCGGCGCCCGTCATGGCACTCACGGCGCTCGACCTGGGCGCGTCGGCCGCCGTCGCTGGTCTGACCGTCGCCCTGGTCGGCCTCGGGCAGATACTCGGCGACATTCCCGCGGGCCAGGTCGTCGCCCGGCTCGGTGAGCGGATCTCCATCATCGCCGCGAGTACGGCGGGTTCGATCGGCGTGCTGTTGTGCTTGTTCGCACCGGCGGTGCCGATTCTGGGTGCAGGGCTGATAATCGTCGGACTGTCCAATGCGGTCTGGGGATTGGCTCGAATGAGCTATCTGTCGGAAGTGGTGCCGTTCGAACGCCGAGCGCGGGCGATGTCGTTATTCGGCGGAGCCATGCGACTGGGATTCTTCGCCGGACCGTTTCTCGGTGCGGCCGCTATCACCGGCCTCGGCACGCGCGGCGGATTCGTCGTCCAGTTGATCGCCATCGCGATCGCCGGATGGCTGATGGCCCGGCTGCCGGACCCGCAGACCCCGGCCGCCGGAGCGATACCGAAACCGCCGCTGTCCCTGGTCGAGATCGCGCGAGCACATCGCGCGCTGTTACTGACGCTGGGCGCCGGGTCGTTGTTGATGGGTGCGGCGCGTTCGTCACGGGAAGCCGTACTGCCGCTGTGGGCCGATCATCTCGGCGTCGACGCCGCTACCGCGAGCCTGATCTTCGGCATCGGGGCTGGCCTCGATGTACTGTGCGCCTATCCCGCAGGGCATTTGATGGACCGGTACGGCAGGAGATTCATCGCCGTGCCGTCGTTGGTCATCCTGGCGGTCGCGTATTTGTCGGTGCCGCTGACCGATTCGGCGCTCACACTCGGCATCGCTGCGATCGTCATGGGAATCGGCAACGGCATCGGCAACGGTGTCATCATGACCATCGGCGCCGATATCGCGCCCGCCGCAAGTCGTGCCGAGTTCCTCGCCGCGTGGCGGCTCACCCACGACGGCGGTTTCTTCGTGGGCCCGTTGGTGATCAGTGGATTGGCGGCGATCGGTCCGCTGGCCGTGGCGGTCCTCGCCATCGGAGGCGTGTCGGCCCTCGGCGCCGGGGTGATGGCGCGATACATTCCGGTGTACATCCCTTGGCCCAAACCGAGCTATCGCGCAGTTCAGCCGTAGTTACCGTTCTCAGCCGACCAAATGAGGAAGACGGATCGGGCTCGCGCGCAACGACGCCCGATCCGTCGCATGCATTACTTCGGAGCCTGCGAGTTGTACTTGTTGGTGTAGAACTTCGACGGCTCGAACGAACCGGTGATGGCGCCGGTATCCCGCAACCAATCCTCCCAGCGCACGAAGTCGGCATCGACGATCACGCCGTTGACGGCAGGCACTCCGACCGAAAGCCAGTACTTCACCGACGAGGCGTCCTCCCCCGAACGCTTTCGCTTCTCGATGATTTCGGTGAACTTCGCGACCACCTGGTCACGAGGAGTCGTCTTCTGCCATTCGATCGCCTTGGCGACCCCGTCGACGAATGCCCGGACACTGTCGGGGTTCTTGGCGATGAAGTCGTTGCGGAACACGTACTGGCCGCCGTTGAAGGGACCGAACTCCTCGTAGTCGGTGAAGACCGGACGAAGGCCGCCATTGGCGATCGCGCGCTGCTGGAATTGTCCGCTCAGAGCGGCCACGTCGACCTGGCCGCGCCGCACGGCGTCCTCGGTATTCGGCGGGGGCAACACCACCAGCTGAACCGATTTGATCTGCTGCTCGGTGAAACCGACCTTCTTCAGCGCGGTGTGGATGTCCGCCTCGGACTGACCACCCAGGGTGTTCACCCCGATCTTCTTGTCCAGCAGATCCTTCGGAGTTCTGATCGGACTGTTCTCGGGAACATAGAATCCGGTGAACGTCTTCGCATCGGATCCGTAGTAGTTCACCACCGCTGTGATCGGCGCACCGCCCTGCGCCAGTTTCGCGACCGCGCCGCCGAACGCGCCGCCGAAATCGACCTGACCGGTCGCCGCCGATTGGATGTCCTGCGGACCGCTGATGGTATTGCCCTGCCATTCGAGCTTCACTTTGCCGTCGAAGAAGCCCAGATCCTCCGCGAGTTCGGGAATGACGACTTGCGAGGCCCAGCCTTGATACCGCAGGACCGGCACACCGCCGGAGGTGCGGACCTCCCCGCCACCGCATGCGGTCGAAAGCAATGCCAGAGTTGTGGCGACTACCGCGCCTATCAGAAACTTGCTGCGCGTTATCACGCTCATACTCTCCCTCGATACATCCGCCGACGCGCCATCGCGTCGCAGTGCAGCGATCGTTGAGCATGCGCTATTTCGTGTCCAGGGTTGTCTTCGGCGCGATTCGAAAACGACACGCGCTCGCGGTAGGCACATCGTCGTGCCCGCCGCGGTGCGACGCCCCGCGATCAGGCGCTGCGCGTACCTTCCAGCGGCCGTGTGGCGGTCGACTTCTCGGTCCGCCTGAAGGTCAGCACCCCGTCTTCGAGCGCGCCCTTGCGCAGCAGCTTGCGATCGCGGAAGTAGTTGTTGATCACCTGCCACGGGCCATTGGTGCCCTGCCGCGGCATCACCGCGTCGCCGCGCTGGATGTAGCCGGAGGTCAGTGCCCCGCCCATCACCGAGTCGGCGCCTCGGTCGCGCTCGGTGGCGACGGCCTCGACCCGGGTGAAACCGTTCTTCCTCATGTGGTTGAGCACCCGGCAGAAGTACTCGGCCGCCAGGTCCGCTTTCAACGTCCAGGACGCGTTGGTGTAGCCGAGCACCATCATCGCGTTCGGCACGCTGTCGAGCATGGCACCCTTGTAGACCACCCGGTCCCGGGTCACCACCGGCTCGCCGTCGATCTCCAGGGTCATGCCGCCCAGCATCTGCACGCTCAGGCCGGTGGCGCTGATGACCAGATCGGCGGGCAGTTCCTCGCCGGAGGCCAAGCGGATGCCGGTCTCGGTGAAGGTCTCGATGCGGTCGGTGACGATGGAGGCCTTGCCGCTGCGCAACACCTTGAACAGGTCACCGTTGGGAACCACGCACAGCCGCTGGTCCCACGGGTTGTAGTTCGGCGTGAAATGGCGCATGTCGATGCCGGGGCCGACCTGCATGCGCACGGCGGCCAGCAGGAGCTTCTTCGCCGCCTCCGGGTTGGTGCGGGAGAGTTGGAAGCTCGCGCGCTGCAAGGCGATATTGCGGGCCCGGCCGATCCGGTAGGCCAGCTTCTCCGGCACCTTGGCGGCTTTCATCCCCACCGCGACCGGGTCGTCGGCGGGCAGCGCGGTGATGTACGTCGGCGAGCGTTGCAGCATGGTGACGTGCGCCGCCGCGTCGCTCATGGCCGGGATCAGAGTGATCGCGGTGGCGCCGGAGCCGATCACCACCACCCTCTTGCCTGCGTAGTCGAGGTCTTCCGGCCAGTGCTGGGGATGCACGATGCGCCCACCGAAGTTCTCCTCACCGGGAAACTGCGGACGGTAGCCGTTGTCGTAGTCGTAGTAGCCGGTGCAGCCGACCAGGAAGTCGCTGGTGTGGATCTCGGTCTCGCCGGTCTGCTCGTCGAGCGCCTCGACCGTCCAGGTGGCCGTCTCGCTCGACCAGCGGGCCGTGGTGACCTTGCGGCCGAACCGGATGTGCTCGGTGACGCCGTACTCGGCCGCCGTCTCCTCGATGTAGTGGCGGATGTGCGGGCCGTCTGCGAGGACCTTGGTGCCGTTCCACGGGCGGAAGCCGTAGCCGAAGGTGTACATGTCGGAATCGGAGCGGATGCCGGGGTAACGGAACAGATCCCAGGTGCCGCCGATGGCGGTCCTGCGTTCCAGGATCGCGTAACTGCGTCCCGTCTGCTCTTTGGTGAGATGGCAGGCCATGCCGATTCCGGACAGCCCAGCGCCGATGATCAATACGTCGACATGCCGCGTCATTGAGGTACTCGTTTCGTCCGGTCCGCCTCGCACACCTGAGGGTGCGTGCTGAGGCCAGATTACGTGTTATTCGTGGTTACGTCTAGTCACGAATAGTGACACGTACCGAGACCGGAATAAAAACCGGCTTGGTTTCAAATCGTGACCTGAGCCGGCGGAGCGCCCAGCATGGATCACTGCGGCGCGCCCACAAGGCGCACCGCCCGATCTGTCCCACCCGAGGTGCCGCGGGGCCGTTGTGACCGCGACACCGGTTCGGGTCGCTTCGCGTGCGCGCTGGTCACCGCGGTGGCTCGGCCGCGGTCTCCGGAAGGGAGTTGGCTCAGCATGAGTCTGTCGTTCCACTGGTTCCTCCCCACTTACGGCGATTCCCGCGGACTGGTCGCGGGCGGGCACGGCACCTTCATGTCCGGTGATCGCCCGGCCAGCCTGCGGTATCTGAACCAGATCGGCGCCGCCGCCGAGGACAACGGGTTCGAGGCCGTGCTCACCCCCACCGGCGCGTGGTGCGAGGACGCCTGGCTGACCACCGCGATGATGGTGGAGACCACCGAGACGCTGAAGTTCCTGGTGGCATTCCGCCCCGGCCTGGTCAGCCCGACGCTCGCGGCACAGATGGCGGCCACCTTCCAGCGGCATTCCAGGGGCAGGCTGCTGCTCAACGTGGTGACCGGTGGCGAGCCGCACGAGCAGCAGGCCTACGGCGACTTCCTGGACAAGTCCCAGCGCTACGCACGCACCGGCGAATTCCTGCATGTGGTGCGGGAACTGTGGACCTCCACCGAGCCGGTGACGTTCGAAGGCGAACACATCCGAGTCGAGCAGGCACTGCTGAGCAATCGACCGGACCCGGTGCCGCCGGTGTTCTTCGGCGGTTCCTCCGAACCCGCGGGCCCGATCGCGGCCCGCTATAGCGACACCTACCTGACCTGGGGCGAGCCGCTGCTCGCGGTGAGCAGGAAGCTGGAATGGATCCGCCGTCTGGCGGTGGACCACGGACGCGTCCTCGACTACGGCCTGCGCATCCACGTGATCAGCCGTGACACTTCCGAGCAGGCCTGGGCCGAGGCCGACCGGCTGCTGGCCGGCATCGACCCCGCCGACATCGAGCAGGTGCAGGCGAACCTGGCGCGCAGCGAATCCGAAGGCCAGCGGCGCATGCTGGAACTGCACGGCGGCAGCACCGAACGGCTGGAGATCGCGCCGAATCTCTGGGCGGGCGTCGGCCTGGTCCGCGGCGGCGCGGGCACCGCACTGGTCGGCTCGCATGCCGAAGTCGCCGAACGGCTGGCCGAATACGCGCGCCTGGGCATCACCCACTTCATCCTCTCCGGCTATCCGCACTTGGAAGAGGCGTACTGGTTCGGCGAAGGCGTGCTGCCGATCCTGGAGCGCAAAGGCCTGTGGCGGCATCCCAACCGCACCGAGCACATCGCCGCCGCCACGCCCTTCGCGACCTCATCCGGCAGCTGAGCGCAACACCCCAGTTATTCCCACGCGCTGCTACGCGGCGAGAATGGTCTATCTGTCCGGCACACCGGCCGCGACCGACGGACCGTTCCTGAGGGAGTCATGACCACCGCATCAGCCCGGCGATGGCGCCGCCGCCTGCCCGACACCGCGACCG
The DNA here is from genome assembly GCF_044548645.1 of Nocardia sp. NPDC051929. Lineage (NCBI taxonomy): Bacteria > Bacillati > Actinomycetota > Actinomycetes > Mycobacteriales > Nocardiaceae > Nocardia > Nocardia sp. NPDC051929. Next base: position 88,383 of record NZ_JBIUCG010000010.1, read on the forward strand.
AAGCGGGCGCGCCCACGCTGGCGCGCAGGCTCGGTCGGCTCGATCTCACCGCCATGGGCGTCGGCACCATCGTCGGCGCGGGGATCTTCGTCATCACCGGCGTGGCGGCAGCGGAGAAAGCCGGGCCCGCCATCATGCTGTCGTTCGCCTTGGCCGGAACGGTGTGCGTGCTGGTGGCGCTGTGCTACAGCGAACTCGCGGCGATGGTGCCGGTCTCCGGCAGCGCTTACACCTATACCTACGCGACCCTTGGCGAAGCACCGGCGTTCCTGGTCGGCTGGAACCTGCTGCTGGAGTTCGTCATCGCGGGCGCCGCGGTGGCGATCGGCTGGTCGGCGACCACGGTGTCCGCGCTCGATTCACTGTTCGGCATCACCGTCCCGCACGCACTCGTCGCGGGGCCAGGAGAAGGCGGCGTGGTGAACCTGCCCGCCGTACTGATCGTCGCCGCCGTCGTCGCGGTGCTGGTGGGTGAGGTGACGTTCACCGCCCGCATCACCAAGGCGCTGGTCCTGGTGACCATCAGTGTGCTGGTGCTGGTGATCGCCGTAGGCACCCCGCACGTGAGCGTGGACAACTGGACCCCGTTCGCGCCGTTCGGGCTCGGTGGGATCATCGGCGGCGCCGCGATCGCGTTCTTCGCCTTCCTCGGTTTCGACGTGGTCGCCGCGTCGGCGGAGGAGGCGCGCAACCCTCGGCGCGACGTACCCTTCGCCATCATCGGCACGGTGCTCATCGCCACCGTGCTCTACGCGCTGGTCAGCGCCGTGCTCACCGGCATGGTGCCGTTCGCCACGCTGAACAACAGCGCACCGATCGCCGCCGCGTTCGGCGCGGTGCGCATCGGCTGGATCGGCGACGTCATCGTGATCGCCTCGATCATCGCGCTCACCAAGGGTTTGCTGCTGATCGTGTACGCGCAGGTGCGGTTGATGTTCGCGATGTGCCGCGACCGGCTGCTGCCCTACTCCCTCGCGGCCACCGGCAAACGTGCCACTCCGGTGCGGCTGACGTTGCTGCTGGGAACGCTCGGCGCGGTCATCGCGGGACTGCTGCCGATCGACATCGTGGTGGAACTGGTGAACATCGGCGCGCTGTCGGCGTTCGCGGTGGTGTGCGTGGGCGTGCTGGTGCTGCGCCGGGTGGAGCCCGAGCGCGAACGCCCGTTCCGCACCCCTCTGGTGCCCGTGGTTCCGGTGCTCGCGCTGGTCGGGTGCCTGCTGCTTGCGACCACGCTGGATGCGCTGACCTGGGTGCGGTTCGGCGTGTGGGTGCTGGTCGGCATCGCGGTCTACCTCGGATACGGACGCAAGCGCTCCACCCTCGCCGAGCCGCGGCTGGACGCCGCCCCGCCGACGGGATCCTGACTCGGCGATACACCTGACGCCGATTTGCACTCGCTGCCGAAACATTCTGCGGCACAATCTTTTATCCGGCATCGAGTGCATCGGCGGTTCCACGTGGATCACGACGGGCACCGCCACCAGGCGACACGCTCCGGACGATCCCACCACTCGCGCGGCCGAGTTGTGAATCACAACATCCGGACCGGCACGCCGCGGCATGGGCGATTAGGGTCGGTCAGGTGACCTGGACCGTGGGCTTCGACCTCGACATGACGCTGATCGACTCGCGGCCGGGCGTCGCGCGGGCCATCGACCTGCTCGGCATCGAATTCGATCTGCCGCTGAACGGGACGACCTTCGCCGATCGGCTCGGCCCGCCGCTGGCCACCTTGCTCGTCGAAGCGGGCGCACCCGAGGATCTCGTCCCGGCCCTGGTGACCCGCTACCGCGCGCTCTATCCGACGATCGTGTCGAGCATTCCCCCCATGCCCGGCGCGCAAGCCGCACTGGCGGCCGTCGAGGCACGTGACGGACGAGTGGTCGTCGTCACCGGCAAGCACGCCCCGCTCGCACAGCTGCACCTCGCCGAACTCGGTTGGCGCGTCGATCATCTCGCGGGCGACCTCTGGTCGGCAGGCAAGGCGGCGACGCTGCGCGAACAGGGAGCGAATCTGTTCGTCGGCGACCACGTCGGCGACATGAACGGCGCGCGCGCCGCGGACGTCTTCGCGGTCGGCGTCAGCACCGGGCCGTGCTCGGCCGACGAACTGCGCGCGGCGGGCGCGGACGTGGTGCTTGCCGACCTCACCGAGTTCCCCGCCTGGCTCGCGACGGAATTCGGAGCGGTCACCGCTTAACCCACCTCCGATCACGGCTCCTCCCCTTCGGGACTGCTCGCGCGGTCGCCACGGCCATGTGCGACGGGCCGATAGCGGCACGAGGCATTCGCGGGTGAAACGACGGCCTGCCCAGCCTTCCGCGAACGCTCCACGCCGAAAACTTGCGGTGCAAGTTTTTTCTTCGCTAGCCTACCGCGCATGAACCTCGAACTGTCCGGCGAGCAGACGGCGGCGCGACAGCTGGCGGCCGATTTCGTCGACCGGGAGATCGCGCCGCACGCCACCCGGTGGGATCGCGACGAACAGGTGGACCGGTCGATCGTCGCCCGGCTCGGCGAACTGGGCTTCCTCGGGCTCACCATCCCCGAGCAGTACGGCGGCAGCGCGGGCGACCACCTCACGTACTGCCTGGTCCTGGAGGAATTAGGGCGCGGCGACTCCTCCGTGCGCGGCATCGTCTCGGTGTCGCTCGGCTTGGTCGCGAAGTCGATTCACCACTTCGGCACCGAGGAGCAGAAGCAGGCCTGGCTCACGCGACTGGTCGCCGGCGAGGCGCTCGGCTGTTTCGCGCTCACCGAGCCCGGTACCGGATCCGACGCCGCCCAGTTGCGCACCCGCGCGGTGCGCGACGGCTCGGACTGGGTGCTGTCGGGCACGAAGATGTTCATCACCAACGGCACGTGGGCCGATGTGGCGCTGGTGTTCGCGCGTACCGGCGGCGAAGGGCATCGGGGCATCAGCGCGTTCCTGGTCCCGACCGACTCCCCCGGCTTCACCGCGCGGGAGATCCACGGCAAGCTCGGGCTGCGCGGACAGGCCACCGCCGAACTCGTGCTCGACGGGGTGCGCGTCCCCGACAGCGCCCGCCTGCACGCCGAGGGCAAAGGCTTCACGGTGGCGATGGCGGCGCTGGCCAAGGGCCGCATGTCGGTCGCGGCCGGTTGCGTCGGGCTGGCCCAGGCGTGCTTGGACGCCGCCGTCGGCTACGCCACCCAGCGGGAACAGTTCGGCAAGCCGATCGCGGCCCACCAGCTGGTGCAGGAGCTGCTCGCCGACATCGCGCTGGACGTCGACGCGGCGCGGCTGCTGGTGTGGCGGGTCGCCGATCTCGTCGACCGCGGCGAGGAATTCGCCCTGGCGTCCTCCAAGGCGAAGCTGTTCGCTTCCGAGGCCGCGGTCCGTGCGGCCGATCGCGCGGTGCAGGTGTTCGGCGGCTACGGGTACATCGACGAGTTCCCCGTCGGCAAGTATCTGCGCGACGCCAAGGTGATGACCCTCTACGAGGGCACGAGCCAGATCCAGAAACTGCTCATCGGCCGCGCACTGACCGGCGTCGCCGCGTTCTGACAGGAGTACATCCGATGCACCGCTTCACCGACCGGGTCGCCGTTGTCACCGGCGCGGCTCAGGGCATCGGCGCGGCCACCGCGCTGCGCCTCGCCGCCGAGGGCGCCGCCGTGGCCGTACTCGACCGCGAAGAGCCCAGCGAGACCGCCGCGCGGATCACCGCGGCGGGCGGCGTGGCGCGCGGTTACGTCTGCGACGTCACCGACCGCGCGTCGGTGCAGAACGTATTCGACCGTGTCGCAACCGATCTGGGCAGTCCGCAGATCTTGGTGAACAACGCGGGGATCACGCGCGACGACCTGTTCTTCCGCCTGACCGAGGAAGACTGGAACGCGGTACTCGCGGTCAATCTGACCGGCGCCTACCACTGTGCGCAGATAGCGCAGACGTTCATGGTGGCCCAGCGATACGGCCGGATCGTGTCGCTGTCGAGCCGGTCGGCGCTCGGCAATCGCGGCCAGGCCAACTACGCCGCCGCCAAGGCGGGCATCCAGGGACTGACCGCGACGCTCGCTCTCGAACTCGGGCCCTACAACATCACGGTGAACGCGGTGGCGCCCGGCTATATCGCCACCGCCATGACCGCCGCCACCGCGAACCGGGTCGGCGTGACGGCCGAAGACCACCAGAAGGCCGCCGCGGACCGTACGCCGCTGGGCCGGGTGGGACAGCCCGACGAAGTCGCGGCGGTCATCGCGTTCCTCGCCAGCGACGAGGCGAGCTACGTCAGCGGCCAGACGCTGTATGTCAACGGAGGCGCCCGCTGACTTGCGCAGGCCCGGTCCGAGGCACCCATCGGCCCGCACCGTCCGGACTTCGCGTCGATAGCCGGTCCCGTCGTCGGCTCACCACGGGACCGGCCCGGTGCGGTCGAAGAACCCGCCGGTGGGTCCGTCCGGCGGGAGCGTCGCCAGCCGCACGATCGCGTCGGTCCCTTCGGTGACGGTCTGGAAGCCGGAGTGACCGTTCAGGTCCGTCGCGGTGTAGCCGGGGTCGGCCGCGTTGACCTGGATGCCAGGAAGCGCGCGGGCGTACTGCGAGGTGATCATGTTCAGCGCCGTCTTCGACGCCGGATACGGCAGGCCGAGCAACGTGGATTCGATCCGGGCCGGGTCGGAGGTTCGCGCCAGTGAACCGATACCACTGGACACCATCACGATCCGCGGCTGCTCGGCGGCACGCAGCAGCGGCAGGAACGCGTTCGTCACCTGCACCGGACCGAAGACATTGGTTTCGAACATCGCGCGCATGTCCGCGGCCTCGACTTGATCCGGCAGTTTCCGGGTCCCTCCGATACCCGCGTTGTTGATCAGCACGTCCAGCCGCGCGGTGCGCTGCCGTAGCTGCTCGACCGCGGCCGCGATCGATGCGGCGGAGGTGACATCGAGCGGGATGAACTCGACCGGCGCCCCCGTCGCGGTCAGCTCCGCCGCAGCCGCCTCCCCCAGCTTCTCGTCCCGCGCGGCCAGGAACACCCGCCAGCCCAAATCCGCCAACCTGCGGACGGTTTCGCGTCCCAAGCCCTTGTTCGCCCCGGTCACCAGGGCCGTAGTCGTATCGTTCACGGATGCCAGCGTCACGTGTCCAAGCAACCGCGCACCAGGGCTGCCAACTCCTGGGAGCAGCGCTCCCACCCCGGCGTCGACCGGCTGCGGCATGATCGGGATGTGGATCGAACCGAGCTGGCCGCGTTGCTCCGGCAGGCGCGCGAGCGAGTGCGTCCGGTGGACGTCGGGCTGCCCGCGGGCTCGCGCAGGCAGGTGCCGGGACTGCGGCGCGAGGAGGTCGCCCAGCTCGCTGGCGTCAGCGTGGACTACGTGGTGCGGCTGGAACAGGGGCGCGGTCCCCGTCCGTCCAGCTCGGTGCTGGCCGCGCTGGCCCGCGCGTTGCGGCTCAACGACGAGGACCGCACGCTGCTGTTCCAGCTCGCGGGCGCGGCGCCTCCGCAGGAGGACCGCATCGACATGGTGGTGCGGCCCAGCGTCTTGCGTCTGCTGGACCGGATGGCGGATCTGCCCGCGCTGGTGCTGTCGGCGAAAGCCGATCTGCTGGCCTGGAATCCGATGGCGACCGCGCTGCTCGGCGATTTCTCCGTGTGGCCGCCCGCCCAGCGCAACATCATCTGGCAGCGTTTCCTCGGCACCGAACCCGGGCGGGTGATGATGACACCCGCCGAGGCCGACAATGCCGCGGCGTTCTCGGTCGCCAGCCTGCGCAGCGCTCGCGCGCGCTACCCCGACGATCCCGGCCTCCTACGCCTGGTCTCCGAACTGCGCGCCCGCAGTCCACGATTCGAGCAACTGTGGAACGCACGGCGGTCGGGGCAGTGGCGCAGCGCGACCAAGACGATCGATCACCCGGACCTGGGCTCGTTGCGGCTGGACTGCGACACCCTGCTCGTGCCGGACACCGACCAAGCCGTCGTCGTCTATTCGGCGGCGCCCGGCAGCCGGGAAGCGTCGGCCCTGGAGTTGCTCCGGGTGACCGGTGCCCAGCGGTTCACGGTGACGGAGCCCAACGGCTAGCCACCGCCTTACGATGACAGCCGTGCGCGACGATCCCTACTGGAATCACAACACCCGCTACCACTCCTGGCTGTTGAAGCAGGTGCCACTCTCCGCGCGCACCGCCCTCGACATCGGCTGCGGGGACGGGCTGCTGGCGGGCAAACTGGCCGGACGCGGGCTGGCGGTCACCGGGATCGACGTCGACCCGGACATCATCGCCGCAGCCCCCGCCACGACGGGCGTGTCGCTCGAACAGGCCGACTTCCTCGACTACGCGGGCTCTTTCGATGTCGTCACCACCGTGGCCACGCTGCATCATGTTTCGCTGCGGGCGGGGCTCACGGCACTGCGCGACCTGGTCGCGCCCGGCGGCGTGCTCGCCGTGGTCGGGTTGTGGAAGATGACGCCGCGCACGGACTTCCACTACTTCCCAGTGGTGCCGCTCATCCGGGCGATGGACCTCGCGCACCGCGTCTCCTGGCCGAGTGCGCGAACGCGCGACCCCGTGGACGGATACGCCGAGATCCGCTCCGCCGCAGCGGAACTCCTGCCCGGAGCGCGCATGCGGCGGCGGCTCATGTGGCGCTACACACTGCTGTGGCACAAACCCGCGTGATCGTCCATCGCGAGGACGCACCCCGCTAGAGTCGTGGGCATGCCGCCGCTTCGGGAGCACAGACCGCGAAAGGCCATCCGCACGCTGCCCGACCACGCCGTGCCGACGCCGCCGCTACTACCCGGCGAGGAGGTGGACGTACGGCACGCAGGCGCGGCGTGACCACCCGCGCACTCGGCGGAGTCGTCTTCGACGCCGCCGCCGTCGTCGCGTTCGCCAACCGCGCCAACTACGCCCAAGCGGTCGTCTGGGCGACGGTCGACGCGGGAAACACCATCGTCGTTCCGAGCACCGTTCTCGCGGCGGCGCGCACGCACATTCCGGCCGATCGGCTCGACATCCTGGCCGTGCTGGTCGGCCTGCCGCACACCGTCGTCCCATCGTTCGACCGCACCGTGAGCCCGCCGCTCACTCCACTCGGCGGCGCGGCCCCCGCCGACGCCCTCGTCGCCGCGGGCCATGTCACCCGCGAGGCGGTCGCCCGCACCTGGCCCTGCCTGACCAGCCGCCCGAGACGGCTCAGGCAGATCGATCCGCGCGTCATCATCGATCCACTGCCGTGACTCGCGTCCGGCGGATCAGCGCAGCAACGCGATGACCGGGGCGAACTTCTCCATGCTGTCCTCGAGGACGGTGATGTAGGTGATGCCGTAGCGATCGCGCCGATCGCGCAGGCGGTCGGCCATCTCCTCGGGAGTGCCCATGAGCAGGATCGGATGTTCCTCCGGGGAGTCGGCGACGTCGGGCGGCAGCGCCGGACCGAAGACCTCCAGCACGCTCGCGCGCTCCTCGGGCGGCACCACCCGCTGCACGAGGATGTTGAACTCGACCTTGTCCAGCCGCGGACCGAGCAGATCCCGCACATAGACGACGCGCTCCTCGATCTCGTCGAGCCCGGCCATCTGCAGTGGCCCGCCATTGCGCGCGGCCGCCGCGCCCGTGAAGGCGATGATGTCGGCGTGCCGCGCGGCGACGGCGAGCAAGCGATCACCCCATCCGCCGATGAGCACGGGCGGTCCCGACGGCTGTGCGGGTTGCGGCTGATACTCCGGATCGGCGAACAGGCCGCGCAATGTGACCACCGTCTGTTCCAGGTGCTCGACGCGCTTGCTCCCGCTTTCGAAGGGGATGCCCGCGGCCTCGAATTCCGCCTGCACGTAGCCAGCGCCGAGCCCGAGTTCGACCCGCCCGTCGGTGAACTGGTCGGCACCGGCCACGTCGCGGGCCAGCAGGACGGGGTTGTAGAACGCGGTGTTGAGCACGAAGGTGTTCAACCGCACCCGCTCGGTCGCCTCGGCGGCCAGGATCATCGCGGGGAACGGCGCGGGCAGGCCGAGATGGTCGGCGACACCCACCACGTCGAAGCCGAGTTCCTCTGCTCGACGGCACTTTTCGATCCAATTCGACCTGGACTCGGGGACCACCATGTTGACACCGAACCGGAAGGGGCGCTGCGCAGTCACGTGTCCTGTCTAGCGAACCGGGCCGGACCGCCGTACTTCGGGGCCGATTCAGCACTGGGCGAGCGCACCCGCGGCCACCACGATGCCGAGCAGCGCGACGACAGCGGCGACCACCGGTACCGGCCTGCGCAGCGCCCGACGGACCGGGCCGGGAGCGTTGCGCGCTGCGGCGTTCGCGCGCGGGGATCGACGGGCGAACCAGCGCCGCGTCATGGCGACCGTGGTGATGATCAACGTCGCGATCAGCATGCCCGCCCCCTCAGACGCGTACGGCGCGCGGCGCGACCGCCCGGGAGGTGGACTTGCCTCGCGGTGGTTCGACGATCCCGTGCTGCAGCAAGCTTTCGGCGGTGTCCAGCACGGTTTCCCGTACCGGGCGCATGGTCCAGCCGAGTTCGCGCCGGGCCTTCTCGGCGCTGAGCGACTCGGTGCGCCCCAGGGCCGGCAGGGTCAGCCGGACGCCCTTGTCGAAGATCGCTACGCCGCGCACCAGCCAATTCGGCAACTGTCTGGTCGGCACCCGGAATCCGCGCGGCCCGAATTCCTCGGTGAGGATGCGCGCCATTTCCCCCATCCACAGGTGCTCGCTCGCGCAGATATAGCGGTTGCCTGCGGCCTCCGGTGTTTCCAGCGCGAGCCGATGCGCCACGGCGAGATCGCGCACGTCGACCGGCGCCCAGCCGACGCGGGGCGTGCCGGGCACGTCCCCGGCGAGCAGTCTCCGTATGGGCTCGTGCGAGGTGCTCGTCGTGGTGGACAGCACCGGCCCCAGCACCATTCCCGGGTTGACGACGACCAGTTCGAATCGCTCGCCCGCCGGAAGCCGTGCGACGAAATCCCAGGCCGCCCGCTCGGCCAGCGTCTTGCTCTTCTGATAGGCCGGGCTGCGCTCGACCACCGTCCAGTCGGCCTCGGTGCGCAGAACGTCCTCGGCGTGCCCGGCGACGATCGCCGCGATCGAGGAGGTGAGCACCACCCGGCGGACGGTGCCCGCGGCGGCGCAGGCGCGCAGCACGCGCAGCGTTCCTTCGACCGCCGTGTCGATGAGTTCTCGCTCGTCGTCGGGCGGGGTGGTGGGGAACGGCGAGGCGACGTGCAGCACCGCGGCGCTACCCGCGACGGCGGCTGCCCAGCCGTCGTCGCCGTTCAGGTCGGCTTGCGCGAACTCCAGTTCGCCCCCGGTTCGCCGGGCCAGTTCGACCAGGTGTGCCCGTTTGCCGGTGTCGGCGAGGTCGCGAACCGTCGCGCGCACGGCGTAGCCATGCTCCAGCAATTCGGCGATGACGTGACCGGCGACGAAACCCGTTGCGCCGGTGACCGATACCCGTGTGCTCATTTCTTCATCCGTCTCGTGAAGTGGTTGCGCCGCACTCATCTGAGCGCCGCTCAGATAATCTAAGCACCGCATAGTTAGGTTGTCCAGGACACGTCGCATACGCTCGGACGGTGACGCGGACCAGTTACCACCACGGCGCCCTGCGCGACGCGCTGCTGGCCGCCTGCCTGCGTTTGATCGAAACCGAAGGGCTCGCCGCGGTCAGCCTGCGCCGGGTGGCTCGCGAGGCAGGCGTGAGCACCGCGGCGCCGTACCACCACTTCCCCGACCGAGCCGCGCTGCTGGCAACACTGTCCACCCAGGGTTTCCAGATGCTCGGAGCGCAACTGGCGGCCGCCCGCGCCGAGGCGGAAACGCCCATGGCCGCCCTGACCGCGCTGGCGAACACCTATGTGCGGTTCTCCCGTGAGCAACCGGCCTACTTCCGCCTGATGTTCCGGCCCGAACTCTCCCAGCCCGACAAGCATCCCGACACCATGGCCGCCGGCGACGCGGCTTTCGGAGTGCTGGCCGACGCGATCACGGAGTGCGTTCGCGCGGGCGCGCTGCCCGCCGACAAAGCCGACACACTGGCCGTCATGTTCTGGGGACTCGGCCACGGCCTGGCCTCGCTGTGGCTGGACGGACAGCTGGAGAAGCGCGCGGGACAGTTCGGCACCACCGGCTCGGCGTTGGTGGACGACGTGATGCGGACCTTCGCGACATTGATCGAACCCGGCGCGCCGCCGCTGCCCTAGAGTGAACGCCAGACGTTTGCTCCTCCGATGCTCCCCACACCGATCCGAGAGGACGACACGGATGACCGCGCAGCTGGATCCGACGGTGCAGGAGTTCGTCGACGCGCTCAACGCCAATGATCAAGACCGGTTCTACGCGGTGCTCACCGACGACGCCACCATGTCCGACGACGGTGTGGAGCGCAACCTCGCCCAGTGGACCGAAGCGGAGATCTTCGACAGCAATGCCCGCATGCAAGTCGAGTCGGTCGGCGACGACGGCACCGAACTGGTCGCCGACTACACCAATACACGCTGGGGCTCGATGCGAACCACCTGGCGATTCGTCCTGCGCGAAGGCAAGGTGAGCCGTTTCGAGACCGGGCAGGCGTGAATGCCCTTGCCAGCCTGCCGTCCGCGTTGACATCCTGACCTTCGTGTTCGTCGCGCCGCGTTACGGTACGGGTTCCCTGGCCGACCTGTTCCCCTCCGTCCTCGCCGGTCTCGGCGTGCCCGGCGAGGCGGACCGCCTCGGGCTGGAGCTCGACGCCGACCAGGTCTGCGTCCTGCTGGTGGACGGGCTCGGCTACCACGATCTGGTCGCGAATCCCGCTGCGGCGCCCTTCCTGTCCGGTCTCGCGCCGACCTCGCTCACGGCCGGTTTCCCGACGACGACGGCCACCAGCCTGGCCTCGCTCGGGGTGGGTGTTCCTCCCGGCGAGCACGGCATCGTCGGCTATCTGTTCCACGTCCCCGGCTACGACTCGCTGTTCACTCCGCTGTCCTGGCGGCTGCACGGCGTACCGAAGTCCGATCTGCGGAAGGAACTCGTTCCGACGGAATTCCAGCCGCGCACAACGGTTTTCCAGCGCGCCGCCGCCGACGGCATCGCCGTCGCCCAGGTGTCACCGCGCGATCAGGCGGGATCGGGACTGACCGAGGCGGTTCTGCGCGGCTGCGAGTTCCGTCCCCAGCTGTCGTTCGGCGATCTCGTCGCCAATGTGAGCGAGGCGCTGCGCGCCGGTCCACGCTCGCTGGTCTACACCTACCACGGCGATCTCGACCTCACCGGACACGTGCGCGGACCCGCCTCGCGATCCTGGGAGTTGGAACTCGCGCATGCCGACCGGCTCGCCGCCGCGCTCGCCGAGGAGTTGCCCGCCGGAGCGGCGCTGCTGGTGACCGCCGATCACGGCATGGTGCTGCTGGACGACCGTATCGATTTCGACACCACTCCCGTGTTGCAAGAGGGTGTCCGGGCACTCGGCGGTGAAGCCCGCGCCCGGCACGTCTACACCGAGCCGGGCGCCGAACCCGATGTCGCGGCAGCCTGGCAGGCTACTCTCGGCGCGGACTTCGAGGTGCTCGGCAAAGCGGAAGCCGTGAGCCGAGGCTGGTTCGGGCCCACCGTGGACCCCGCGATCGCCCAGCGCATCGGCGATCTGGTCGTGGTCGCCCACGGGCGGCGCGGCGTCATCCGGACCGGCGCGGAACCGCTGCAGTCCCGGCTGGTCGGTCACCACGGTTCGCTCACCCCCGCGGAGATCGACATCCCGCTGTGCGTCTTTCGCGCCTAGCCCCTGTCGTGGTGAACATACGCCCGGGAGCGCTCTAGTCTGGAGTCCGATCGCGGCGGGCAGCGCCGCCGAACCTCAGGAGGAGTCCCATGAACGCCACGCTGTCACGGACCGGCCGAACCGGCCTCGGGATCGCGATGGTCGCCATGGCGCTCGCGGGCTGCACCGACATCGAACGCGCGCTCAACCGCGGCGGCGACACCCCGTGCAGCGAGTACATCAAGCAGGACCAGGACACCAAGCGCACGACGATCACCAAGTTCGTCAAGCAACAGAGCAAGGACGACCGCGAGCCGGCGGGGACCGTGGTGGACGCGACGATGGTCTCGGTCGACTTGCTGTGCGGCGCCCAGGCCAATGCCGACACCCCGATCAAGAACGCCGACGTCGCAGGCATTTTCATCCGGAAGTGACCGCTCAGCGCGGCGGATGGGCGGCAAGCCAGTCCGCCGCGCGCTTACGCGAGGCCCGGGCCAGCCAGGCGTCCTGGATGACCTCGGTGAGTTCCCGACGGCTCAGTTCGCCGAGTTCGGCCGCGCGCACCAGGACCGACGGATGTCCGTCGAAATGCGGCGTGGTGAAGAACGGCGAGTCCGGGTCCTGGACCAGCGCCTGTTTGTCCGACTCCGACGGCACCCAGATCACGATCACATCGGCATAGCGCTCGCCGGTCGCCGGGTCGACCGCGTCCGGACGCGGGTTGCGGAAGAACACGAACGATTTGCCCCCGACCTGGTAGATCGGGTTGCCGCGTGGTCCGTCGACGCGCGTCACGTGGGGCATGCCCGAGGCCACTGCGTGCACGTCGGCGAGCCGTGCACGTGGAGTACCGGTCGCCATGCCAGCAGCTTATGGCGTGACCGGCCGGTAGGGCTCGAACAGTTCGCCACCGTCACCGGCGTCCGCCAGAATGAGAGTGCGATTACGAGCTCACACGACGATGGGTCTTCCACGTGGCGCGGTTCCGCACCCTCACGCAACAGCGGGTCGAACTGGAAAGAGAATGGGAGCGTTGGGCGACGGCTCCGCGGGCGACACCGGAGCCACGGAACACCGTCCTGCGCAACGAAGTAGCGCAATCCTGGCGGCGGTCGTTGCACACCGTCGATCCGGGCACCACCGGCGCGCCGGGAGTGGACGACATCGGCGACCGCTGGGCCGCTTCCCCGTTGCGCGATCCGGTGACGGCGCTGGCGGGTGAACTGCGCGCCGTCACCGAGGACTCCGGTTATCTGGCCGTGGTCACCGACAGCGCGGGCACCGTCCTGTGGTCCTGCGGTGACCGCACCCTGCGCAGGCAGGCCGAGCAGGTCAATCTCGCACCCGGCGGCTGCTGGGACGAAAGCCATATGGGCACCAACGGCCTCGCCCTCGCGCTGCACACCGATCGCCCTGCCTCCGTGTTCTCCGCCGAGCACTTGGTCGCCGCCCTGCACGGCTGGGTCTGCTATTCCGCACCGATCCACGGCCCCGACGGCAGGCAGGTCGGCGCACTGGATCTGTCCAGTACCTGGGACCGTTCCCATCCCGCGGTGCGGACCTCGGTGCGCGCGCTGGTGACGGCGGTGGAGACGATGTTGCGCACGGCCGCGCCCGTGCCCGAGCCGGGAATCCGGCTGGAATGCCTCGGCGCCGCGCGACTGGTGCGCGACGGCGTGCCGCTGCCCCTGCCGCCTCGGCAATTGGAGATCCTCGCGCTGCTGGCGCTCCAGCCGGACGGCTTCTCCCCGGAGCAATTGCACGCCGCCCTCTACGGCGACCGCGCGGTTTCCATCAGCACGCTGAAAGCCGACGTCTCGCACCTGCGCCGCGCGATCGGCGGCGAGATCAGCAATCGCCGTTATGCCCTCACCGGTCCGGTGTCCTGCGACGCCGTCGACCTGCTCGCCGCCGTCACCGCGGGCGACACCACCTCGGCGGTCTGGCTGTACCGGGGGCCGCTGCTGCCCGGATCGGAAGCGCCCGCCGTGCTGCAGTGGCGTGATCATCTCGACGTGGGTGTGCGCACCGCCGTGCTCGCCGGGGACCGCGCCGAGCACGCGGTGGCATTCGGCGAACGCGTGCCCCGTGACATCGCGGTGCACGAGCACGCGCTGCGGTTGCTGCCGCCTGACGACGTGCGCCGCGCCCTGGTCGCGGCTCGGCTGCATACCGCGTTGCGCGACTGAGATTTTCCCACCAACCTCGCACCAACCTCGGCGGACCATAGTGGGTCGGTCCGAGATATCTGCGAGGAATCATGAGCTACACCAGACCGGGGGCCGGACTCCGGCATCGCCGACTACCCGATGCCCGGCTCCGTCGCCCACGCGGTACGGCGGCGCACCGAACGCATCGGGTGGACATCACCGACCGCGCCAGGGCCGCGCTGCGCCACGTGATCGACCAGCACGGGGCCGTGCTGCTGCACCAATCCGGCGGACACCACGACAGCGGATCGCCGCGCTGCCTGCCCATCCGGGAGTCCCGGATCGGCGGTGAGGACGTTCTGCTGGGCAGCCTTCCCTGGCACACCGAATTGTGGATCAGCGGGGAGCAATACGAGCACTTGAAGCACGCCCACCTCACCGTGGACGTGGCCGACGAGCCCGGCGGCGGCCCCTCGGACGCACTCGAGGACATGCGTTTCGTCATCAGATCACGGCTGCTCACCGACGAAGAAGCAGCGGCGCAGGCGGCGGGCGGGCCGCCGCGCACCGGAGCCGACCGGTTGGCGTGACCCCTGCACGACCGAACCGGCGGGTCGTCCGTCCGGGTGGGCACGACCACCCGGACGGACGTCGTGTCTCAGCGCCCGGGCAGGAAACGCAGACTCCGGGCCACCGTCATCAGGAACGGCTGCCACTTGCCCTTGGGGAACAGTTTCGGCGCGTCGAGGTTCATGAAACGGGTGACCACGATCGACTGCGGCTCGGTGAATTTGAGCAGGCCGTCCGGCCCGTGGCGGCGCCCCACACCGGAGATACCCATACCGCCCATCGGCGCCCCGGTGGTGCCCCATGCCGGCGCGTAGCCCTCGTCCACACAGACCGTGCCCGCGTGCAGCCGCGCCGCGATCCGCTCGCCTTCGGACTTGCTTCCCGCCCACACCGAGGCGTTGAGACCGTAGGCGGTGTCATTGGCCAGGCGCACGGCCTCCTCGACATCGTCGACCGGATAGATCGACACCAGCGGTCCGAAGGTTTCGTCGCGGCCGCATTCCATCTCGTCGGTCACTTCGGCGAGGACGGTCGGCTCGAAGAACAGCGGACCCAGATCCGGGCGGGCCTTTCCGCCGGTGAGGACCTTCGCTCCCTTGGAGGTGGCGTCCGCGACGTGCTTGGACACCGTCTCCAGTTGCGCTTCGGAGATGAGGCTGCCGATGTCGGTCGAATAATCGTAGGCGGCACCGAGTCTGGCGGCGTTCGTGGCGGCGACGAATTTTTCGGTGAACGCCGCGGCGACCTGCCGCTCGACATAGAGCCGCTCGATCGAGATGCACAACTGCCCGGCGTTGGAGAAGCAGGCGCGCACGGCCGCCCGCGCGGCCTTGTCCAGGTCGGCGCCGGCGGCCACGATCATCGGATTCTTCCCGCCGAGTTCGGCGGAGAAGCCGATCAGCCTGCGGCCGCACTGTTCAGCCAGGGTGCGGCCGGTCGCCGACGACCCGGTGAACATCAGGTAGTCGCAGGCCTCGACGATCGCGGTGCCGACAACGCCGCCCGGCCCGGGGACGACCGCGAGCAGCTCCCGGGGCAGACCGGCCCGGTAGAGCAATTCCGCACCGGCCAGCGTGGAGAACGGAGTCTGGCTGTCGGGTTTGACCACCACGGCGTTACCCGCGATGAGCGCCGGTATGGAATCGCCGATCGACAGCAGCAGCGGGTAGTTCCACGGAGCGATGACGCCGACCACGCCTTTGGGCTGGTACCGCACGGAGGCGCGGTTGAGCACCGGAAAGGCGCCCGGTACTCGGTGGCCGCCCAGCAGGCTCGGTGCGATCCTGGCGAAATAGCGGGCCGCGAACATCAGGCCCATGATCTCTTCCTGGGCCGCCCAGCGCGCTTTGCCGGTCTCGGCCTGCACGACGTCCATCAGGAATTCACGGTGCTCCACCACCAGCGCGCGGTAACGATCCAGCACGGCGGCGCGTTCGGCCACCGGCTTGGCCGCCCAGCTCCGCTGCGCGGCCCTGGCCTTCTCGAAGGCGGCGGCGACATCAGCTGCCGTGCCGACCGGCACGCTGCCGAGCGGCTTTCCGGTGAAGGTCTCGGCGATCGTCCTGCGCTGACGATCTGCGGGCGCCTCGATCGCGGCCAGCGCGCTGAGGCGGTCGAATACATCGGCTTCCGGCGCGGGCATCGTTGCCTCCTACTTGTAAGTAACCGAGGGATACGGACAATCTACGCCGCGTTCGAGGCGCCCTGAACCGGCCACGGGAGGATTTCGGGGCGTATCGGGCCACGGTCGACCGCTCAGGTGAGCCGCGCCGGACGCCATCACCTCCCAGTTATGTGCTCCGGCAATAATTTTCGGTAGAGCGCCGCCGAATCATGAGGACGTGTGTCACGTCAACTCCAGTCCCGCTCACCGGGACAGGACGCCCGGATCGCCGGGTTCGTGGATTACGTTGTGCCGATGTTCAGAGCGAGGCTCGGGGTCCGCACCCGGATTCTGGCGATCGCGCTCATTCCGAGCCTGACTCTGCTTGTCGTCGGCGTGGGCGCTGCGAGCTATCTGGTCGCGGAAGGAACCAAAGCCAAGGACTGGGCCGCTGAGAATCAGAAAGCCATTCCCTCGACCAGGGAATTGATGGAGGCGGTCCAGCAGGAACGCTACTTGACGCTCGCACAGCTGAGCGGCGACCCCACGGCGGCGGTACCACTCGGCGCCGCGCGGATGCGACTGGACGGTGCGCTGCGCGGCTTGGTCCAGGCCTCCGAGGGCCTCCGCGACATCGACGACTCCAAGCTCGGCGACAACGTCGCCAACTTCACCACCCTCACGCAGAACATGACCGCCGTGCGTTCCGGCGTCGACGCCGTGGCGCTGCCGCCCTCGGACGCGTACATGTTCTTCAACCGCCTGCTCGACGTGATCTCCGTCGGCACCAAAGTCGCCGAGCAGACCGCCCCGTACACCGAAATCGGCGTGCGGATCGCCACCGGCATGCGCCTGTTCAACGCTACCGAGGCGATGGCGCGCAGCAACGCGCTCGGCGGCCTGTACGTCGACGGCGCCACCGCGCCACCGGCCATTCCCGCCGAGGAGTACGTCCGTCAGGTCGGCTTCTACCACACCGAGATCGCCGCGCTCAGCGCCGAACTGCAGGGCGCCGAACAGCACCAACTGCAGACGCTGACCGCGAGCCCGGCCTGGCAGCAGCTCTCCGCGATGGAGAACGCCATCGCCCAGCGCGCCGTGACTCCTGCCGCGCCGACCGGCTCGAGCACATCCGGCAGCGGTCCGCGTTCATCGAGTCCGCCGCCGCTGCCACTGAACACGCAGGAATGGCGCAGCGCCGCCGCCGAGGTCAACCGCGGCCTGATGGATGCCTGGACCGGGCACAACCGGGCATCGCAGAAACTCGCGGAGGACAAGGCGGCCGCGGCGGCGACCAGATCCGCGTTCGCGGGCGGCGGCGTGCTGGTGATCAGCGTGCTGGCGTTTCTCATCGCCGTGGTGATCGCCAATCGGGTCATCCGCCGGTTGAAGCGGCTGCGCGGTCAAACGCTGGCCCTGGCCGATGAGCGGCTGCCGGAGATGATGCGCAGGCTGCGCGACGGAGAGACCGTCGATCCCGCGGTCGAATCCCCGAATCTGGACTACGGCAGCGACGAGATCGGCCAGGTGGCCAAGGCTTTCCAGCACGCGCATTCCGCGGCCGTCTCCGCGGCGGTCGCCGAATCTCGTACCAGAGAGGGCGTCAAAGCGGTGTTCCTGAACATCGCGCACCGCAGCCAGATCGTCGTGCACCGGCAACTGGAGATCCTCGACGAAGCCGAGCAGCGGCAGGAGGACCCGATCCTGCTCGACACCTTGTTCCGCCTCGATCATCTCGCGACCAGAGAGCGGCGCAACGCCGAGAACCTCACCATCCTCGGCGGCGGCAAGCCGGGCAGGCAGTGGCGCAACCCCGTGCCGCTGGTCGACTTGGTGCGCAGCGCCGTCGGTGAGACCCTCGACTACGCGCGGGTCCGGGTGGCGCGGCTGCCCGAGGTCCGCGTACTCGGCACGGTGGTCGCCGACCTCATCCACCTGCTCGCGGAGCTGGTGGACAACGCGACCTCCTTCTCCCCGCCGCAGTCGCGGGTCGAGGTGACCGGCAACGTGGTCGGCAAGGGCGTAGTGGTCGAGATCGGCGATCAGGGCATGGGCATGTCCGAAGCCGAACTGACCAAGATGAACGAGATGCTGCGCAACCCGCCGGATTTCGGCGTGGCGGCGCTGTCGGCGGACTCCCGGCTCGGGCTGTTCGTGGTCGCGCAGCTGGCTACGCGCCACGGCATCGCGGTGCGGCTGTCGGACTCCGACTACGGCGGTATCAAGGCCATCGTGCTCATTCCGACCGCGCTGATCGCGACGGATTCCGTCGCACCGCAGACACCGGCGGAACTCACCGATCCCGGCAGCCGACGCAAACTCGTCGCCGGTGCCGCGGTCGCGGCGGATACCGGGACGTTCGCGCAGTCGGCATCGCCGGTGGCGACCCTGTCCGCCGAACCGGCCGCACCCCCGCGCTACGGACCGCGCCCGTATACCGAGGCGCCGACGCAAGCGGGTCCGGACGGCCGTCCGGCGTTGCCCCGCCGGAGCCGCCAGACCAACCTCGCACCGCAATTGGCGCAGCCGGTCCAGGAGCAGGCCGCACCCGCGCAGCCGCCCCGCTCCGCCGAGCAAGCCCGCGATCTGATGTCCGCCATCGAGAACGGGACCAGGCAGGGCCGTCGCGCTGCCATCTCCGACGAACAGGAAGGCTAGGTGTGTCCGCTTCTCCCGCAGGTGATCTCAATTGGCTGCTCGACGATCTCGTCGACCGGCTGGCCGGCGTCCGCCACGCGGTGGTGCTGTCCACCGACGGGCTGCTGCTGGGCCGCTCCAGCGGAATGAACCGCGAGGACGCCGAACACTTCGGCGCGATGTCCTCGGCGCTCTACGGGCTGGCGCGCAGCGCGGGCAACCGATTCGACGGCGGCGGGGTCCGCCAGGCGGTCATCGAACTGGACCGCGCGGTGCTGTTCGTGACCTCCGCGGGCGACAACGCCTGCCTGGCACTGCAGGCCGCCGAATCGGCCAATCTCGGCATGGTGGCCTACGAGATGAATCTGACCGTCCAGCGCGTAGGCAACTACCTGTCCACAACTCCGCGCCAAGACCTCGTCGGACATGTCGAATAGCGACCGCCATGACCAATCCGCGTGAGCCCTGGTTCGACGAGGCGGCCGGTCCGCTGGTGCGTCCCTACGCGCTCACGCGCGGGCGCACCAGCGGCGCCGGACCCGAACTGGATATGCTCACCACCGTGGTCGCGGACACCTCCGCGTCCGCACTGCGACGCAGTGAACCCGAGTACGCCGAAATCCTTCGCCTGTCCCGGGTCTCGCAGACCGTCGCCGAACTCTCCGCACAGTTGCGTTTGCCGCTGGCGGTGACGAAGATCCTCGTCGGTGACCTGATCGGCGACGGGCAACTGATCTTCCGCGCTCCCGTTCCGACGGAGGCCGGACCCGATGACCTCAACATATTGCGAGCGGTACTGGATGGAATCCGAAAACTTTGACCCGAGCGGCACACCGCAACTGGCCGCCTCGGTCAAGATCCTCGTCGCCGGCGGGTTCGGCGTCGGCAAGACCACGATGGTCTCCGCGATCAGCGAAGTCGCGCCACTGCGCACCGAAGAACTGATCACCGAGGTGAGCACCGGCATCGACGATCTGTCGGGCGTCGAGCAGAAGTCCACGACCACGGTCGCCTTGGACTTCGGCAGGCTCACCATCGACCGTGAGCTGGTGCTCTACCTGTTCGGCACGCCCGGCCAGGATCGGTTCTGGTTCCTGTGGGACGAACTAGCGCGCGGCGCGCTCGGCGCGGTCGTGCTGGCCGACACCCGCAGACTGGGCAACTCCTTCGCCGCCGTGGACTTCTTCGAGCGGCGTGGTCTGCCGTTCATGGTGGGCGTCAACTGCTTCGACGGCGCACCGCGATACACCATCGACGAAGTGCGTGACGCCCTCGACCTCGACACGGTGACCCCCGTCATGCTCTGCGACGCCCGCGACCGCAGCTCTTGCAAAGACGTCCTGCTCACCCTCGTCGAGCATCTGATCCAGCGGGCACAGCGCGCACACGCCACCACCTGATCGCGCCGCGTGTTCACACGCGGTGCACTCCCTCGGCGACTGAAACCCCGAGAGTTCCGGGCTCACACCTGCCGCAGCCAGGCGACGAACAGCAGCGCGCCACCGGCGACGAGCACGACCGCCGCCGGAGCGGGCCACCGTGGCCCGTTCCGGCCGAGCAAACCGCGGGTCAGCCGCAATTGGAACGCGCCGAGCCCGGCCAGGGCCAGCAACCACACCGGCAGCAACCCGACACCGAGCGCCGCGTGCACCGCCCACCCCCCCGCCAATGTCGGGCCACCCCAAGAATCTTCGAGATCATCACTCGCGACGAGCGGATAGCAGACTCCGCGGAACGCGCCCAGGGCCGCGAGGAACGCCAGGAACCACGTCACCAGGCCCACCCCACCGCTGAGCACCGAGTGCGACACCGACCGGAGAGCCGAGAATTTATGCGGCAGAACGGATTCGCCGAGCATTCGCCGCGGCACGCGCAATCGGGTGGGAATTCGCCGCGCCGCCAGGGGCAGCGCCCGGAGTGCGTAGGCTGCGTAGCGCAGAAGCGGCCGAAACCAGGACATATCGCCGACGGTAGCGCTGTTCGGCCCGCGATTCACCGCAGCAGACCCGCGTGCACCAGATCGTCGAACAGCAGCTGATCCACGGGGGGGACGAGGGCGCGATCGGCATAGGAGAACCACGCGACCTCTTCGATCTCGCTGCTGGCGGCCAGCGTTCCACGATAATCCGCGGTGTAGCAACTCATCCGCACCAGCGCGCCGTCCGTCGGGCCGTGCACCGCCTCGTAGGTGCCGACATGCGCTGCGGTCTCCGGCAGCAGGGCGACGGTGAGTTCCTCCTCGATCTCGCGGAGCAGTGTCTGCAGGTCGGTTTCGGCGCCCTCGCGCTTGCCGCCCGGGATGTAGAAGACGCCTTTGCCGCGCGGTCTGGCGCAGAGAATGCGTCCCTCCTCGATGCGCACCCACGCCACCGTGTCGATCAGTTGCCGCACTCGCCCGTCCGCCACCGCCGCAGCCTATCGCCGTGCGGCGGTGAACGCGGAACCGGCCGCACCCGCCTCAGCGCGATGGCAGGAGGGAAGGATCCTTGGCGCCGGGGCCGAGAACGGGGCGCAGGTCGCGTGGGGCGATGTGCTCACCACACTCGGAGCACACCGGTTCGACGGTCGCGAGGTTCCCGCACGTGGTGTGTACGGTCTGCACCGGCGGGCCGTCCGGGGCGGCCCATTCGTCGCCCCACTGACGCATCGCGGTGACGACAAGCCACAGCGAACGGCCTTTCGGGGTGAGCCGGTAGTCGTAGCGAACCGGATTGTCCTGGTAGGGCTCTCTGGTCAGTACCCCATGCTCGATCAGATGCTCGAGACGCTGGGTGAGCACGTTGCGGGCGATGCCGAGACGGGCGTGGAAGTCGTCGAAGCGCGTCACGCCGAACAGAGCGTCGCGCACGATCAGCAGCGTCCACCACTCTCCGACCACCTCGAGGCACTGGGCCAGCGAGCAGTTCATGTCCTCGAAGCTCGTCCTGCGCATATCCGTCAGCATAGTCGGTTGCTTCATAGAACTCACTCGCTTATGGTGCATTGCATGAAACAACTCACTAAGCGGACACTCGCCGAGGAGTTCACGCTCACCGAGACCGGCACCGCTGGGTGGCAGGCGCGCGTCGACCGGTCCTGGCGCGGCTGGACCGGCCCGCACGGCGGCGTGATCGCGGCACTGCTCATCGAGGTGGCTCGCGCGGCCGCCGCGGAACCGCTGCCGGTGCGGGCCGTGGACCTCCGGTTCCTGGGGCGCCCCACAGACGAAGTGCTCACCTTCCACGCGACCGCACGCGCCGTCGGCCGCAGCACCGTCGTGGTGGAGGTGGGCGCCGACCAGGACGGCAGCCCGATCGCCGGGGCGTCCGTCACGCTCGGTCGCGCCATGGCGTCGGGCGTCGCGGATTACGCAGGCGCGCCCGCGCCGCGAGTGCCCGATCCCGATTCCTGTGCGCACTTCGCCCTCCCGCCCGAAATCGTTCCGGTGGGCGTGCATTTCGACATCCGTCCGGCAGCCGGGCCGCTGCCGCTGACCGGTGCGGACGAACCGATGATGTGCGCGTGGATCGAACTCGTCCCCGAGTTGCCCACCGATGCCGCGGCCCTCGCGATCCTCGCCGATGCCCTGCCGCCCGCCGTCTTTCCCACACTGCGCGCGCCCGTCGCGATTCCCACCGTGGCGTTGTCGATGCACCTGCACGACGTGCCGACCGAGGGCTCGCCGGTGCTGGTGCGCACGGTGAACGCCTCGACCGGCGGCGGCTGGTCGGTGGACGACACCTCTATCTGGGATCGAAGCGGCCTGCTGCTCGCCTCGGCCCGCCAGACCCGCCGCGTGCTCGGCTGAACGGAGACGATCGTGCATTCTTCATCCACGCCGCCCAACCGGGCCACCGACTACCGGGTCGTGCTCGCCGTCGTCTCCCTCGGCGTCCTGCTGTCGAGCCTGGACCTGTTCATCGTCAACGTCGCCCTGCCGGACATGGCCGCCGACCTCGGCGGAGCGCAGATCTCGGGACTGTCCTGGGTACTCAACGCCTACGCGATCGTGTTCGCCGCGCTGCTGGTCCCGGCGGGACGACTGGGCGACCGTCGCAGCATCCGGACCACCTTCCTGCTCGGGCTGGTGGTCTTCGTCGTCGGATCGGCACTGTGCGCCACCGCCTGGGACGTCGGGTCGCTGGTGCTGTTCCGCGTGCTCCAGGCCGTCGGCGGCGCGCTGCTGACGCCCGCCTCGCTCGGCTTGGTGCTCGCGGCCAGCCCCCCATCGCGCCGCGCCGCCGCCGTGCGGCTGTGGGTCGCCTTCGGCGGGCTCGGCGCGGCGCTCGGCCCGGTCCTCGGCGGCCTTCTCGTCGAATTCGGCTGGCGCTGGGTATTTCTGGTGAATGTGCCGATCGGTCTGGCCGCCGTGGTGGTCGGACTGCGGACGCTGCCCGATCCCGAGGGCGACGGCGGGCGGCTGCCCGACCTGCTTGGTGCGGCGTTGCTGGTCGGGGCCATCGCGAGCCTGGTGCTCGGCCTGGTCAAGGGCGAGGGCTGGGGCTGGTCGTCGGCGCGGGTGCTGGTCGCGTTCGCGCTGGCGGCGATCCTGGCGGTGGCGTTCGTCGTCTCCTCGGCCCGGCACCACAGCCCGGTGGTGGATCCGGCGCTGCTGCGCGCGCCCAGCTTCGCCTGGATGACCGGCAACGCGGTGTTGTTCAACGTGGCCTTCGGCGCGATGCTGCTGTCGGTGGTGCTGTGGGCGCAGAACGTCTGGGATTGGTCGGCGTTGCGCACCGGACTGGCCATCGCGCCGGGCCCGCTGATGGTGCCGGTGGTCGCAGCCCTGGCGGGACGGCTGATCGGCCGGATCGGGGCCGGGCCGGTCATCGCCGCGGGCGGGATCGTGTTCGGCGCGGGCATGCTGTGGTGGGCGCGGGCGGTCACCCTGACGCCCGACTATGTCGGTGGCTTGCTCGGCGGCATGGTGGTCAGCGGCATCGGCGTCGGCCTCACCCTGCCGACCGCCTTCGCCGCGGGCACCGGCGGACTGCCGCCGCAGCGGTTCGCCACCGGATCGGCCGTGCTGAGCATGGCGCGCCAGCTCGGTCTCGCCGTCGGCGTCGCGGGCCTGGTCGCGGTGCTCGGCTCACCTACAAGCCCGGAGGCGACACTCGACGCGTTCCGGCACGGGTGGTACGCGACGGCGGTGGTCGCGGTCCTCGCGGGCTTGGTCGGCGCGACCGCGCGTATTACGAAACCCACTGTCGCACAACCAGAATCGGCTATCGAGTCGGCCGTCGCCTGATCCGGGTCCAAGCCCATGGCCCGTGCGTGACACTCCGCTCGACAGCGCCGATTCGACAGCGCGCGTCGCGCCGCCATTGCTCGGCGATCCGCGGCCGCACTTTCCGGATCCATCGCGGCGCTGTCCGTAGTGGTTGTCATCGGCCGATTCGTGACCGCACACTTGGTCGATCCCTGGTCGACGTCCGAACAGCACCGGACGCCGACCAGGGTCCCACGCGACGGGCGGTTCAGCGGCTGGGCGCTGAAATCGCCGGACCACGAGCGGCAGGATCGGCACCAGTAGCCCGTTTCGGTCGGCACAGCATGGCAACGCTACGCGACTCGCACCGTGAGGCTCTCGCGCCCGGCCGCCAGCGCCACGTGGGCGACGGCCGCTTCCAGGCCCCGCGCAGGCAGCGGCGCACCGTCGAACATGGTGATCTCGACGGCGTCCTCGGCGAGCTCCCAGACACCCGCGATGCGCCCACCCACCACGACGATCGGTGAGATCCAGCCCGCGGTGCGGCTCACCTTCGCACGGTGGGCGGCAGGCAGCAGCACGGTGTCACCGGTGCCCGGTCCCAGCACGTATTGGTCGAAGGCGCCGAGCAGGTGCACCGTCGCACTCGGCGCGGCGGCGGCCAGTGCGTCGACCTGGTCGGTCGGCAGGAAGGCGCGGCGGCCCTCCACGTCGATTTCGGTGATCAGGTCGCCCAACTCGGCGAACCAGCGGCGCACCGTGGTCTCGCGCAGGCTGTTGCGGCTGAGCCAGGCGTCGAAGGTCTCCGGCGTCGCCGGGCCGTAGGCGCCGAGATAGCCGAGGATCGCCACCCGCGCCGCGGCGTCGAGAGCGGGCAGGCCGGGCCAGTCGCGCACCAGGTGCGCGGGACTGGTGAACGTCACTTTGGTGCCTCGTCCCGGGCCGTGACACAGCACGCCCTGCCAGGCCAGCGGTTTGAGCAGCGCACCCCAACCGGATCGCAGTTCCTCCCCCAGCCGATGGAATTCCGGTGCGGACACCAGGGCTTCGACCAACTCCTCCCGGGTGAGCACCGCGGCGTCGAGTACCTGCGCGACCGCCTCGGTCAGTGCCGCCACCTCCGTGGGCGAAGCGCCGAAGTTCTTCTGCCAGGAGGGTTTCTCCCAGGTGCGCGCGGAACCGATGAGCGCGAGAACGGCGGCGGCCAGTTCCGAAGGCAGCGCGTGCAGCGTGCCGCGCATCGCCCAGGTCTTCATCAGCGCGCCCTCGTCGAGCGCGCGCACCAGCGCGCCGGATTCGGGCTTCGTGCTGCGCAGT
Source organism: Nocardia sp. NPDC051929 (assembly GCF_044548645.1). Taxonomy (NCBI): domain Bacteria; kingdom Bacillati; phylum Actinomycetota; class Actinomycetes; order Mycobacteriales; family Nocardiaceae; genus Nocardia; species Nocardia sp. NPDC051929. The sequence goes on from NZ_JBIUCG010000010.1 coordinate 113,574, forward strand.
GCGACCGCCAGTTCGGCCGCTGAGGTGACCTGAGCCTGCACACCGCACAGACGCCCGGCCACCGCTACCGCACCTTCGTCGGTCCGGGACAAGACATAGTGCCGGTCCAGCCGCCAGGCGAAAACCTGATCCCAGGTGGCCCGCATTCGCGCTCCTTCTCCTGCTCAGTTCAGCATCGTGCCCGCGCAGGCGACCAGCGCGGCGGCCAGCGCCGACCCGGCGAGCGTCATCGCGATCACGCCGAGCAACGCGGTGCGGGTGGTGGCGCGCCGAATCGCGCCGACCGGGTCGGCCAGCCGTTCGGCGCGGGCCAGTACCGCCGTGCCCGCCGCGGCCAGCGCACCCGGCGGCGCGGGCTCGACGATGCCGACGATCGCCAGCAGCCCGCCGAGCAGCGGCAGCGAACCGTGCTCGTCGGCGGCCTTGTCGTCGGCGCACATCTCCAGCAGGCGGGCGATCTCGGCCGCGCCACCGGTGAACAACCGCAGGCCGGGCAGTGTGGTGGCCACCGCGCGCAGCACCGCGGTCAACGCCGCGTGCCTGCCGGACAGGTGCGCGCGTTCGTGCGCGAGTACCGCGGCGAGTTGATCCTCGTCCAGCGCCGCCAGCGCGGCGGTGGTGACCACGATGGTGTCGGGTCGTCCCGGCACGCAATACACCTGCCGCTCCGGTGAGTCGAGCACGACCGCCCCGATTCCCGGCACCGGCCTGCCGACCAGACGGACCGCCCGCGCGTGGACGCTGGTGCGCCTGCGCATGTCCAGCACGACTCCCACGGCGCGCGCCACCAGCGCGACGGTTCCGGTGGACACCAGTGCCGCCACCGCGAACGTGGCCGCACGGCCGGCCGCGGCGCCGTGCGCATCCACCGGAGCCCACAGGAACGAGGCGCACGCGTGCAACGCGTCCTTCGGATGTCCCCAGTAGGTGGCGAACTCGACGGTCAGCACCGCCGCCGCAACCCCCCATGCGCTCAGCGCACCGATGATCGCGACAACCCAGGCGATCACACCCAGCCGCGGCGCGATCCCGCGATAGGTCAGTCTGCGCAGCACGGGCGGACCGAAGGCCGCCACGACGCCGCCGTACAACGTCAGAGCCAGGGCCAGGCTCACGGCACTTCTGGTGACTTACGCGCCGCGAGTCTGCGTAGCGCGGCACGCAGCCCCGCCGACTCCTCGGCGCTGATCCGATCGACGAAATGGCTGAGCACCAGATCCGAGCGTCCGCCGGAACCCAGCGCCTCCAGCATGAGCCGGGCGCTGTGTTCTTCCCTGGTGAGCGTCGGCCAGTATCGATAGGCCTTGCCCGCGCGTTCGCGCGCCAGCCACCCCTTGCGATGCAGGTTGTCCATGGTCGACATCACCGTCGTATACGCGATGTCGCGCTGAGCCGACAGTTCGTCGAAGATCTCACGCACCGTTGTGTCCTCTGCGTCCTGATCCCAGATGCGGTCCATGATCACCGCCTCCAGATCCCCGAATCCACGCACCGTACCGACTCCCTCATCCGAGCTGTGCCCCGTCGTGGGAACAGGTTACCGGTTTGGGTGGGTTACTACGGAGGCAACCAGTAGATCCGTCCGCTCCGACCGCACCCTGTCGGGGCCATATGCGAACATATGTTCGTGTCCGACGCGCCCGTCTCCCGATCCGGCAGGCCCCGGATTCTCGCGCGGCCGGAGGCATCGATCCTGCATGCCGACCTCGACTCCTTCTATGCCTCGGTCGAGCAGCGGGACGACCCGTGGCTGCGCGGCAAACCGGTGATCGTCGGCGGCGGCGTCGTCCTGGCTGCCAGCTACGAAGCGAAGGCGTTCGGAGTGCGCACCCCGATGAACGGCGGACAGGCGCGCCGGTTGTGCCCGCACGCGATCGTGGTGCCGCCGCGCATGTCCGCCTACGCCGAGGCGAGCAGAGCCGTCTTCGAGATCTTCCGCGACACCACACCCGTGGTCGAGGGCGTCTCGATCGACGAGGCCTTTCTCGACGTCGGCGGACTGCGCCGGATCGCGGGCGAGCCCGTCGCCATCGCGACGCGGCTGCGTGCGGAAGTCCGCGACCGGGTCGGCCTGCCCATCTCGGTGGGCATCGCTCGCACCAAGTTCCTCGCCAAGGTGGCCAGCGCCGTCGCCAAACCCGACGGATTACGGCTGGTGCCGCCGGACGGCGAACTGGACTTCCTGCATCCGCTGCCGGTCGAAAGGCTCTGGGGTGTAGGCGATGTCACCGCGCGCACGTTGCACGAGCACGGCATCACGCGGGTGGGCCAACTGGCCGAACTCGGCGAGCGCCCGCTGCGGGCGATCCTCGGTCCCGCCGCGGCACGCCACCTCTACGCCTTGTCCTGGGCGCGTGACCCGCGCCGGGTCGAGACCGGCCGGCGGCGGCGCTCGATCGGCGCCCAGCGTGCCCTCGGCCGCAAGCACCGGCCGCCGGACGAGATCGAGGCCTACCTGCACGGGCTCACCGATCGGCTCGGCCGTCGCCTACGCGCCGCCGACCGGGTGTGCCGAACCGTGGTGCTACGCCTGCGTTTCGACGATTTCACCCGGGCCACCCGCTCGCATACTCTCGCCGGGGCCACCGACCACACCGAGACGATCCTGAGCGCGGCCCGCACCCTGCTCGCCGGGGCGATGCCGGTCATCCAGGAACGCGGCCTCACCCTGATCGGTCTCGCGCTGACCAACCTCGACGACGCCGACTCCGTCCAGCTCGCCCTGCCCTTCGAAGCCCGTGCCACCAACAGCCTCGACGCCACCCTCGACGACTTGCGCAAGCGCTTCGGCTCCGCCGCCGTCACCCGCGCCGCCCTCCTCAACCGCGGCGAGGGCCTCTCGGTTCCTCTTCTCCCCGACTAGCCGCGCCTCAGTACGAGCGTTTCGGCCGCTTGTCCATCAACCGCAGGATCAGCGGCGTGAAGATCAGCTGCATGGCCAGCTCCATCTTCCCGCCGGGCACCACGATGCAATTCGTCCGCGACATGAACGAGTCGTGCAGCATCGACAGCAGATAGGGGAAGTCGATCACCTTCGGGTCGGCGAACCGGATCACCACGAAACTCTCGTCCGCCGTCGGGATGGTGCGCGCGATGAACGGATTGGACGTGTCCACGGTCGGCACCCGCTGGAAGTTGACGTAGGTGCGGGAGAATTGCGGGCAGATGTAGGTGACGTAGTCCGGCATCCGCCGCAGGATCGTATCGATCACGGCCTCGCTGGAGTACCCGCGCTCGGTCTTGTCCCGGATCACCTTCTGAATCCACTCCAGATTGATGATCGGCACGACGCCGACCAGCAGATCGGTGTATCGCGCCACATCCACGGTGGAGGTGACCGCCGCGCCGTGCAGGCCCTCGTAGAACAGCAGGTCGCTGCCCGGCGTCAGCTCCTCCCACGGCGTGAAGGTGCCCGGCGGCTGGCCGTAGGGCTTCGCCTCGGCCTCGTCGTGCAGGTACCGGCGCACCGTTCCGACCCCGGTCTCGCCGTAGTCGCGAAACAGCGTCTCCAGTTCCTTCAGCAGGTTGGCCTCCTCCCCGAAATGCGAGAACCGCAGATTGCGGCTCTGCTCCGCCTCGGCCATGGCCAGTTTCATCTCGTTGCGGTCGTAACGGTGGAACGCGTCGCCCTCGACGATGGCCGCGTTGATCTCTTCGCGGCGGAAGATCTCCTGGAAGGTCCGCGTCACGCTGGAGGTCCCCGCCCCGGAGGACCCGGTGATGGCGACGACCGGGTGCTTGACCGACATGGTTCTCCTCTTCAGCGCTGGGCCGGACGAAACAGCGACCGCCTGCCGAACAGCGAGCTGTCGAAGCTGGGGCCCTCGTCCGGTTCGCGGTGATACCGCTCGATGCGCTCGACTTCGTTGCGGGAGCCGAAGATCAGCGGCACCCGCTGATGGACGTCGCCGGGCGTCACTTCCAGCACTCGCTCGCTGCCGGTGGTCGCGGAGCCCCCGGCCTGTTCGACGATGAACGCGATCGGATTGGCGCCGTAGAGCAATGCCACCCTTCCCGGACGCGTGGGCGGGCGGGTGTCGCGGGGGTACAGGTACACCCCGCCTCGGGTCAGGATGTGAAAGGTGTCGGCGACCAGCGAGGCCACCCAGCGCATATTGAAATCCCGCTCGCGGGGGCCGTCGACGCCGTCGAGGCACTCGTGCACGTAACGGCGCACCGGTCGTTCCCAGAACCGCTCATTCGCCGCGTTGATCGCGAATCCAGAGGTGTCCTCGGGGATGCGCATCCGCGGGTGGGTCAGCACGAACGCGCCGATCTCCCGGTCCAGGGTGAACCCGTCGACCCCGCTGCCGGTCGTCAGCACCAGCATGGTCGCGGGCCCGTACAGGGTGAACCCCGCGCACACCTGCTCGACGCCGGCCTGCAGGAAGTCGGCCGCCGCGGGGCCCGGGCCCTGCGCGGGCGCACGCAAGACGCTGAAGATGGTGCCCACCGGCAGATTTACGTCGATGTTCGACGAACCGTCCAGCGGATCGAAGGCCAGCAGGTACTTCCCGCGCCGATGGGTGGCGGGCACCGGATGGATCTCGCTGATCTGTTCGGACAGCAACGCCGAAAGGTGCCCGGTCCATTGAGTTTCGGCGACGATGATGTCGTTGGTGATCGCGTCCAGTTTGCGATGCACCGTCGGCGGCAGATTGTCCGGCTCGGACGCACCGATCGAGCCGACGATCGCGCCCCTGGTGACCTGATTGGCGACGATCTTCGTCGCGGTCGCGATCACGTTCACCAGGGCGGAGAACTCACCGGACGATCCGGGATGCCGATGCTCCTGTTCTATGGTGAAGCGGGTGAGGGTCTTCAGTCCTTCTGGCATAACGCCTCGATCTCGTCACCGGGGTCACACGGTCGGCTCGCCGGCGGGCTCGGGGTCGGTGAACACGCTGCTGCCGTAGACATCCCGGTCGGTCAGCGTGATCAAATCGGTCTTGGTCAGCGGTCTGCGCAGTTCCACGAGACGCTTGGCCTGCCGCAACCGGCAACGGTCGAGCGCGTTGCGGACGCTGCGCGCGTTGGAGAAGCGCGGGCGGGCCATCCGGTGTTCCAGGTACTCCCCGAAAGCGGTCCGCGCCGCGTCGTCGAAGTGGAAGTTCTCCGCCGCCACCATGAGCTCGGCGATTCCCAGCAGCTCCGCGTGCGTGTAGTCGGCGAACTCCAGATGGTGGGCCACCCGTGAGGACAGGCCCGGATTGGCGGAGAAGAAGCGGTCCATCCGGTCGGGGTAGCCCGCGAAGATCACCACCAGGCTGGCGCGTTCGTTCTCCATCTCCTGCAACAGGATCTCGATCACCTCCTGCCCGTAGTCGCGTTCGTTCTCCGGCCGGAACAGGTAGTAGGCCTCGTCGATGAACAGCACCCCGCCCGCCGCCTTGGCCAGCGCCTCTTTGGTTTTCGGTGCGGTGTGCCCGATGAACTGACCCACGAGATCGTCGCGGGTGACCGTGTGCACCTTGGGTTTGCGGATGTAGCCCAGGGCGTGCAGCATCTGCGCCATCCGCAATGCCACCGTGGTCTTGCCCGTGCCGGGACCGCCGGTGAAGCTCATGTGCATGGTCGGCCGCGAGGAGGTCAGTCCGAAACGTTGCCGGGCACGGTCGATCAACAGCAGCGCCGCGATCTCGCGGACCCGCCGCTTCACCGGAGCCAGCCCGATCAACTCCGCGTCCAGCCTGCGCAACGTTTCCTCGACGTCGTGACCCGCGATGTCGCTCGACAAGTCCAGCACCGCGTCCTCGGCCAGGATTTCCGGCTCTTCCGGATCGGGCGACGCCGTCCGCACCGCGCCGGGGACATCAGCCCCCGGCCGGTGCAGACGGAATCCGGAGCCGTTGCGCTCAGCCGCCATACCGCTCTCCCGGCCGGACGGTCGTGGCATACGAATGCAGGCCGTATGTCTGCATCCGGTCGGGACCCTCGGTGCGGGTGAGCACGAAACCCGGCTCGTCGGGCGGTCGTTGCACCAGGAAACTCAGCGCCGTCGTCTGCCTGGTGTAGCGGGCGTCGTAGGCGAGCACCCGCACGTAGTGCCGGGGGAAAGTCGCCCGGCACGCGTTGATCTCGGCCAGCACACCGTCGGGCTCGTCCAAGTCGAACAGCGGCAGCCCCCACATCTCCCAATAGGCATTACGCGGGTGCGGATCGTCGGTGTACTCGATGGACACCGGCCAGCTGTTGAGCAATGCGTAGCGCACTTGGGCGGCGATCTGCTCGTCGGTCAGCGGCGGCAGGTAGCAGAATGTTCCGTGCCTCAGATACATCGGCTCGTCCTTCCTGGATGGTCAGCGGCTGGCCGTCGGCACGGCGTCCGGCGCGTCGGTGGAGGTGTAGTCGAAGGTGACATCGCCCCAGGTGGCAAGCGCGACATCGAGCGGACGGCAGATCTCGGCCGCCTTCCTGAGCACATCGGGGCCTTCCTTCAACAGGTCGCGGCCTTCGTTGCGGGCCTGCACGACCGCCTCCAGCGCGACCCGGTTCGCCTCCGCGCCCGCGGCGATGCCGAGCGGATGCCCGATCGTGCCGCCGCCGAACTGCAGCACCACGTCGTCACCGAACAGGTCGAGCAACTGATGCATCTGCCCGGCATGGATGCCGCCGGAAGCCACCGGCATCACACCGGGCAGGCTCGCCCAGTACTGGTCGAAGAAGATCCCGTTGGCCGGCTCGGTCCGGATGTGGTTCTCCCGCAACGTGTCGTAGAACCCCTTGGTCGTCGCCGGGTCGCCCTCCAGTTTCCCGACCACGGTGCCCGCGTGCAGATGGTCGACGCCGATCAGCCTGCACCACTTGGCCAGCACCCGGAAGCTGACGCCGTGCGTCTTCTGCCGCGTGTAGGTGGAATGCCCCGCGCGATGCAGATGCAGCAGCACCCCGTTGCGGCGCGCCCAATGCGACATCGACTGCATCGCGGTGAAGCCGACGGTGAGGTCCATCATGATGACGACGCTGCCGAGTTCCTTGGCGAACTCCGCGCGCTCGTACATCTGCTCCATCGACGCCGCGGTCACATTCAGGTAATGGCCTTTGATTTCGCCGGTCTCCGCCATCGCACGGTTGACGCCCTCCATCGCGAACAGGTACCGGTCGCGCCAGCGCATGAACGGCTGCGAGTTGATGTTCTCGTCGTCCTTGGTGAAATCCAGGCCGCCTTTGCATGCCTCGTAGATGACGCGTCCATAATTGCGGGCGGATAGCCCGAGTTTCGGTTTCACCGTCGCGCCGAGCAGCGGCCTGCCGTATTTGTTGAGATATTCGCGTTCCATCACCGTGCCGTGCGGCGGCCCTTGGAACGTCTTCACGTACGCCACCGGAATGCGCATGTCCTCCAGCCGCAGCGCCAGCAGCGGCTTGAACCCGAACACGTTGCCGATGATCGAGGAGGTCAGGTTGGTGATCGATCCCTCCTCGAACAAGTCGAGATCGTAAGCGATATAGGCGAAGTACTCCCCCGGCCGCCCGGGGACCTCGTCGATGCGGTAACACTTCGCCTGGTAGCGCGAGTGGGCGGTGAGCCGGTCGGTCCACACCACCGTCCAGGTCGCCGTGGAGGATTCACCCGCCACCGCGGCCGCCGCCTCGATCGGATCGACACCGCGCTGCGGAGTCACCCGGAACACGGCGAGCACGTCGGTATCCGACGGCTGGTAGTCGGGCGCGTAATACCCCATCGACGCATAGGATTGGACACCCGGATCCCAGCGGTCGCGTTCGGTTTCTTCGGCCATCGTTCCTCCTGCTGTGCCACTGCGGGACACCCGCACCCGGGCGAACGGGCGTGCCTTGGGATTTCCAGGATGACGGGCCGGATACCGACAAACAATTTGATTGTTTCTCGCGACACTCAACATATTCGTTGAGTTTGTTACCGTTCTCGGGTGGGTATGGTGAGCGCGGCTCGGATGGAAACCTTCCTGGCCGTCGCCCGCCACGGCAGCATCCGCCGCGCCGCGGCGCAGTTGCACATCACCGAGGCCGCCGTCTCCGCGGCCGTCGCGCACATCGAGAAACTGCTGGGGGCAAAGCTCATCGCGAAGTCCGGGCGCGGCATCGCGCTCACGGAGGCCGGGCGCGTCTACGCCGAGTACTGCCGCGGCATCCTCGGGTTGATGAAGGAGGCGCAGGCGGCCGTGCGCCGCGCCGAGACCGGGCGGCTGCGGATCGGCGTGGTCGCCACCGCGGGCGAGTACGTCCTGCTGCGGCCGCTCGCCTCGTTCCGCCGCCGGTTCCCCGACATCGAACTGAGCCTGTCGGTGCATCCGCGCGACGCGCTGTTCCTCGAATTGCAACACCATGAAACGGATCTCGTCATCGCAGGCCGCCCGCCACGCGACACCGGGCTGGTGGTGCGCGCCCGGCGGCCCAGCCGTCTGGTCGTGGTCGGCCTACCGGAACTCGACCCGCTGCACACCACCTGGCTGCTGCGCGGGCGCGGCTCCGGCACCCGCGAGGCCACCCTCGCCTTGCTCGACCAACTCCGGATCGAACCGCCCGTGCTCACTCTCGGCTCCCACGGCGCCGTCCTCGCCGCCGCGCGAGAAGGACTCGGCGTGACGTTGATCCACAGCGACGCCATCTCCCAGGACCTGGAGAACGGCGCGCTGCGCGTGCTCGCGGTCGAGGGCACCCCGCTGGATCGTCCCTGGCATGCCATCACCACCCGCACACCGACGCCGACCACCCGCCTGTTCCTCGCCCATCTGCTCGACCCCGCGGAGGTCGGTTCCGACGCCTTCCACCCGCATTGAGGCCCGCGACCTGCGCGAACCGGCACCACAGCCGCCACGGAAACCGACTGGACGGATATGACAGACTGACTCGCATGACCCGAGGGGATGTTCCGTCCAACGTCTCGGACACCGCGCGCTGGGTCGCGGCCTACCGGGCACGCGAGACGATCCGCCCGGACGCGCTGTTCCGCGATCCGCTCGCCGACCGGCTGGCCGGCGAACGCGGCCACGCCATCGCCGACAACGCGCCTGCGGTGATGCGCGACGGGTGGCCGATCGTCACGCGGACCAAACTGATCGATGACCTCATAGCCACCGCGATCGGCGAGGGCTGCGACCGCGTCCTCAACCTCGCCGCCGGTCTGGACGCTCGCCCCTACCGGCTCGATCTGCCCGACGAGTTGCTCTGGATCGAGGCCGACCTCCCCGAGATCGTCGCCGAGAAGGACAGCGCCCTCGCCGGCGAGACGCCGCACTGCGTGCTCATCCGCCGCGCGGTCGATCTCGCCGACCCGGACGCGCGGATGAAGTTCCTCGACGAGGCGCTCGGCGCGATCGGCCCGAGCGCCACCGGCGCGTCCAAGGCCCTGGTGCTCACCGAGGGGCTGCTGATGTACCTCGACCCGCCGACGGTCACCGATCTCGCGACCGCACTGGCCCGCCCTGAGATCGCCTGGTGGCTGCTGGACCTGAGTCTGGGCATGCGCAAGATGCGCTCTGGCGACACCTTCGCCAACGCGCCGATGCAGTTCGAACCCGCCAACGGCGTCCGCTTCTTCGAAGACCTCGGCTGGCAGCCGATCGAACTGGAAAGCCTGCTGCTGCACGCCCGCAAGTTCCACCGCGCACCTTGGTACCTACGTCCCTTCACCTATCTCCCCCAGCCCGACCCCCGCAAACCCATGCGCACCCCCTGGTCGGGCATCATCCGTTTCCGCCACACCTGAGCGACGCCGTCCTCGGCTACAGCTGGCCGTGCTGAGAGTCGAAGGTGAGCACGCGGCCGCCCAGTTGGATCTGGGCTCCGGGTGCGAGGACGATCGGCTGGCCGGGGACCGCTCGGACCCAGTCCTGGCGTCCGGGATGACGAATGTGGGTGCCGTTGGTGGAACCGCCGTCCACGACCGTGACATCCCAGTCGACGAGGCGGATCTCCGCATGCGCCCGCGACATTCCGCCCGAGCTGTCCTCCAGCCGCACCGGGCGCGCGCCACGCGCGACCGCGTCCGAATGCTCCGGTTCGCGGCCGAGAACGCAGTCGCTGTCCAGGACGAACGACGTGCCGTCGTCCAGTAGCAACACACCGAGTGGTGGGCGCACCCCTTCGCTGAGCACGCAGGTGAGCTGATCCATCCGGATCCCGCAGACCGCGCAGAACGACACCCGAGGATCGTTGTGATGATGCCGGGCGCATTGGAAACCCGGCACGATCACGCGATGTCCCAGCGCGTTCGAGCCGGTCGACCCGAGCGCGTCGGCGACGACGCCGGTCGAGGGAACCATCGTCTCGGCGAGATTCGCGTCGTTGGCGATCGCGTGATCCCGATCGGTGCGGTGCGCGGGCCGCGCCGGGCTCTGGTCCGGCGCCGGTGGTACTGGCTGCGCCGCCGGGGGCGTCACGCCTTCGCGTGGCGTGGCCCGCCGCGCCGGCGCTTGGAGATCGACTTCCGTCGCGGCATCGCCGGACTCCTCGCCCTTCCGCAGGCTCGGCGCCCGTCGTGGTTGCGCTTCGGACTCCTCGGAACCCGCCTGCCCGCCCGGCCGGTGTGGTTGCGGCATCGCCTGCGGTCCGGCGGTGCGAATCGGTTGCGGCATCTGATCCGGCATCGGCGGCCGATCCTCGAGGCGATGCGGTTCGGCCGCCGGTCGTGGCGCGACGTGCGGCGGCTCCGGCCGGGGCTCGACGGGAGATGGCGGCGCGGATCCGGCGTGCGGTCGCCGCGGGGACTCGGCGTCACCGTGGCTGTCCGGCTCATCACCGATCGCGCCCGACCACAGCACCGCGCCGGACCCTGGCGCGGCGCCCGCCTCCAGCGACAGAATCCCCCGCCCCGGTAGCGATTCCGCGGTCCAGCCCGCCTCGTCCACGAACAACCCGGCGCCGCTGCCGGGTGCGGGCGTCACCATGCGGTCGACGGTGAATCCGGCGTCCCGGCCGCGCAGCACCTCCGTGTGGCCCGGACCGGCGAGCACCGCGGTGACCCCACCGTGCAGAAACACCGCGAGACCTTGGTCCACCGGCGTGATCACCCCGAATTCGACTTCCTCCTCCTCGCCGTTGGACAGGCCCATCAGCCAGGTCGTGGCCAGTCGCGCCACCGCGCGCCCGCTGCGGCGCCGGTCGCGCGCGACGGCTTCGCGAACGATGTCCAGCAGCGCCGTCATCGTGCGGGCAGCGACCGTGTCCGCCGTGAGGAGCCCGTCGCCCCGGTGCGCGACGACCACGACCGCGCCATTCGCGCTCGCCACCAGGTGGGTGCCGGGCAACACCTCGATCTGCGCGCTCACAGGAACCGGCCGCCTTGGAAGCGCCACCGATGGAAGACCACCCGCATCGGCCCGTTCACGATGAGCCAGAAGGCGATCCATGTGACGACGAACTGGATGAGGAAGGCAGCGAGCGGCGGACGCAGATGCTCGGGCAGCACCACCGTGGTGTAGCGCACGAGCACCCAGATCAGCGCTCCCTCGTTGAGGATGGTGACCAGACCGAACAAGGTCGGCCAGTCCTTCTCCCAGCGGAACTGTTGGAGCAGGTGGTAGAGCAGTTCCCAGAGCACACCGACCAGAACGGTCGCCAGCAGCACCGACAACGTCACCCGGTACGCCTGACCGATGCTCGAGGACCCGGTCGGCAGGAACGGGGTGATGAGCAGCGCGACGACGAAGCCGATCACGCTCAGCGCGAGCAGACGGGTCTGGATTCGCCCGTTCAAGGTAGGAAGCATCGCTCAGATCTTCTCGTTCGTAACCCACAGCCACCATTGCCGCGTCGAGCGCAGCGGCCCCATCCTGCGGCAGAACCCGACCGCGGCCAGGTCGTCGGCGATCTCCTGCGCGGCGATCTGCAAGCCGAGGAAGGTGTCCACCCCGGCGAACGGCCCGCCGAGCGTCGCGCTGCCGGAGGCGTATATCCGTCCTGTGCCGCTGCGGGTGCCGATCAGCTCGAAAGTCGTGTCCACGTCCAGCCGACCGAGCGGATTACGGCCCGCGCCGGTGTGGTCGAGCAGGTCTGCCAACAGCCGGTGCTCCCGGACGTCGGCTTCCAACCCCGTGCAGTCGATGATGTAGTCGACGGTCGTGTCGAACGGTTGCGTCGGCGGCGGAAAAGGCAAGGGCGCGCTGGAATCCGGAAGAATCGTGGCGACCACGCCTTGCCGTCCAGCGGCAGGACGCGGAGCGCGCATCGTGCCGGCCATCACCTGGTACCACCCCTCCCGGCGGCCACGGCGCAACTGTTCCTGCCAGTTGTCGCGGATGGGGGTGTTGGTGCCGGAGATCTCCTTGTACGCGCGCGCCCGTTCCTCGCCTTGCAGTCGTCGCACCTTCTGCTTGAGCTGACCGCCCCACACCGACTTCGGATAGTTGAAACCCTGGTAGGCCCATCCGTCGCCGCCCTTGCGCCTGCTGAAGATGTTCTTGCCGTGCGAGCCTGCGATATACGTGCGGAACAGGTGCAGGATCCGGGTGTCGAGCCGGTATTTGTCCCGGTCGTCGATGAGCCGTTGCAGGACGCGGCTGGCCACGATCCCGCTGCCACGGATCAGCACCGTGCCGGGCCGCCGCTGGAGCGCCTGGTAGACGTGCTCATGCGGCTCGTAGGCATTGACCACACGGGTCGGATCACGATGGGTCTCGCGATACTCCTGCAGATCCGGCAGCAGCTTCAGCCCCGGATAGCCGACGGCGACATGGACATACGTGCTGCGGAAAGCGACCCGCTTGGTCGGTGCCGAACCCGCGGGCGGGGTGAGGATGGTGAAGTATCCGCCGCCGTTGCGCTTGCGGACCATGCGCACGTGCCCGCGGTGCAGCGAGCGGGCATAGCCGATGCGGTGGAATTCCCGCTCCATGGAGGCGAACGCCTGGCCCGCACGCGGGGTGTAGTAGTTGGCGAAGATCGGCTCGACGAAGACGTTCCACAGCGGCTTGATCGACTTGTCCGCGATCGCCTCCCGCACCGCGTAGGACGGAAAGCCCCAGATGTTGTCCGGCGTGGAGGCCGAGTCGCTGCGCAGGCGTTCGCCACGGGGGATCTGCGACACCCTGGTGAGGTACTCGTAGGAGGTCCACGGGTGCTCCTGCGGACCGAGCACCGCCATCGCTTCGGCGGGCACGCCGAAGATCCGGAGCGTGTCGTAGGTGACGAACGATCCGATCCCGCTGCCGATGGTCACGAACGGTACGTCGAACACCGGAATCCCGGCGCTGCCGAGCATTTCATCGGTCCATACGTCGGTGTCGACGAGGGCCTGCGTGATATCTCCCCGCATTGGCCGGACTTTACCGGCAGATCCTTATCAACTGCTTGCCATCGGCTTTCGCCGGACGACCGCACTGGTGACGCGCCGCGCACGACGCGTGTGAACCATCTGCGCCGAACCTGCCACGCGGTATGCCCTCGCGGACGTACCATGCCGTTCGTGGCCGATTCCACTCGTTCCACCCCACTGCGGGTCCTCGTGTACAGCAACGACGCCGACACCAGGCGCCAGGTGATCCAGGCCTTGGGCAAGCGTCCGAGCGCAGAGCTACCGGAGTTCGAGTACCTGGAGGTCGCCACCGCTCCCGTGGTGATCGCGCAGCTGGACGCCGGTGGCATCGACTTGGCTGTGCTCGACGGCGAGGCCGCCCCCGTCGGCGGGCTCGGCATCGCGAAGCAGTTGAAGGACGAAGTCGATCCGTGCCCGCCGCTGCTGGTGCTCACCGGCAGGGCCGACGACGCATGGCTTGCCAGCTGGTCGCGCGCGGAGGCAGCGGTGGCGCATCCCATCGATCCGCTCCGGCTCACCGAGGCCGTCGTGGCTCTGCTGCGCAGCCGCTCCGCGGCCTGAACCCGCCAGCGATTCATAGCGATCATGAATTAATTCACCCGGGCGCGCCGCCGCGCCCGGACCGCCGGTAAGCGACCCTCGACCGCGCCGCCCTCGGCGCCGTTGTTCGCCGCGCAGTTTGTCGCCTTTTCCGACTGCGAACCCGCTCGGGACCACATTTGACGTCGCCGTACCCGACACCTCAACGTTTCCAACTGACCGTTCACCCAACGGTGCGGACCCCTCGCGCGGATTACCACCGTTTCGGTCATAAATGCTTGTACTGAATTCGATCAAAAGCCGTCGCCAAACGCGGTGCAGGCCGCCGGTTCAGTTGTAGGCTGTGCCCTACCTCACACGGAGATGGGTCCGGTAATGACCGTCCCCGGGTGGAGCCGAGGGGCGAGTCTGGCCGAGGCGGACAACGACGTCAGCCCGCCTCGGACGCTGTTGTCAGCTGCCGCTCGCAAGGAGGGGAAGTGCAGTCGTGAACATCGAGGTGCCGACACTTGTACTCGGCGCGATCGCGGCGGCGTTCGCGCTGTTCTCCATCGTCCTGTCCGCCCTGGTCGGCCCGAAACGACGAAACCGGGCAAAGCTGGAACCCTACGAATGCGGTATCGAACCCACGCCGCATGCCGTGGCGGGCGGACCGGGAAACGTTACCGGGCAACGCTTTCCGGTGAAGTACTACCTCACCGCCATGTTGTTCATCATCTTCGACATCGAGATCGTGTTCCTCTACCCGTGGGCAGTCCACTTCGATGCGCTCGGTCTCTTCGGTCTGGCCGCGATGGCGTTGTTCATCGTCAACGTCTCGGTGGCCTACGCCTACGAATGGCGACGGGGTGGGCTCAGCTGGGACTGACCACCGCGCAGCCGAATTCGTAGCCGACGAGTGGAAGCGAGTCAGTAGAACATGGGTCTCGAGGAAAAACTGCCCAGCGGCTTCCTGCTGAGCACCGTCGAGGATTTCGCCGGATACCTGCGCAAGGGCTCCCTGTGGCCGGCCACCTTCGGGCTCGCCTGCTGCGCCATCGAGATGATGGCCACCGGCGGGGGCCGTTTCGACATCGCCCGCTTCGGCATGGAGGCCTTCCGCGCCTCGCCGCGGCAGGCCGATCTGATGATCGTCGCGGGCCGGGTGAGTCAGAAGATGGCTCCGGTGCTGCGCCAGGTCTACGACCAGATGACCGAACCCAAATGGGTGCTGGCGATGGGCGTCTGCGCCTCCTCCGGCGGGATGTTCAACAACTACGCCATCGTGCAGGGCGTCGATCACGTGGTGCCGGTGGACATCTATCTGCCCGGCTGCCCGCCCCGGCCGGAGATGCTGCTGAACGCGATCCTGGCATTGCACGCCAAGATTCAACAGATGCCGCTCGGCGTCAACCGCGAGGAAGCCATTCGCGCCGCCGAACAGGCCGCGCTCGCCTCGACGCCGACAATCCGGATGGAGGGTCTGCTGCGATGACCTTCGACACCCCCGACGACACCGAAACACCGCCCGCGCACGACGCGATCGATGCCGCCGCCACCGCGGGCCCCGAAGGCACACTGCCCGAGGAGGATTCCAGGCCGGCGGAGGCCGACGTGATCGGCGTGCGCCGCGGCATGTTCGGCGTCACCGGCACCGGCGACACTTCCGGCTACGGCCGCCTGGTCCGCCCCGTCACCCTGCCCGGCGGCACGCCCGCCCCCTACGGCGGGTACTTCGACGAGTTGGTCGCCGCGCTCCACGCCGCGCTCGCCGCCACCGGCGCCCGCTCCGACGCCGCGCTCGAGAAGGTGATCGTCTTCCGTGGCGAACTCACTTTGCACGTGCGCCGGGAGCATCTACCCACGGTGGCCCGCGCGTTGCGCGACGATCCCGCACTGCGATTCGAGCTCTGCCTCGGCGTCGACGGCGTGCACTACCCGGAGGACTCCAGCCGTGAACTGCACGCCGTCTACCACCTCATGTCGATCACGCACAACCGCCGTCTACGGGTGGAGGTCTCCGCACCGGACGCGGACCCGCACATCCCCTCGCTCTACGAGGTGTATCCGACCACCGACTGGCATGAGCGCGAGACCTACGACTTCTTCGGCATCCGGTTCGACGGGCACCCCTCGCTGACCCGGATCACCATGCCGGACGACTGGCGCGGTCACCCCCAGCGCAAGGACTACCCGCTCGGCGGGATCCCGGTCGAATACAAGGGCGCGCGCATCCCGCCGCCCGACGAGCGGAGGGCATACAGCTGATGAGCGACACCGACACCGAACCCGAGGTCACCGCGCCCGAGCCCGCCACGGTCACCGTCGCAGGCCAGGACTGGGACCAGGTGGCCGAGACGCTGTCCGGCGCGGGCGAAGAACGCATCGTCGTCAACATGGGTCCGCAGCATCCGTCCACCCATGGTGTGCTGCGCCTGATCCTCGAGATCGAAGGCGAGACGGTCACCGAGGCCCGCTGCGGAATCGGCTACCTGCACACCGGGATCGAGAAGAATCTCGAATTCCGCAACTGGACCCAGGGCGTCACGTTCGTCACCCGGATGGACTACCTGTCGCCGTTCTTCAACGAGACGGCGTACTGCCTTGGCGTGGAGAAACTGCTCGACATCACCGAGCAGATCCCCGAGCGCGCCACCATCGTCCGCGTGCTGCTGATGGAACTCAACCGCATCTCCTCGCACCTGGTCGCCCTGGCCACCGGCGGCATGGAGCTCGGGGCGTTGACGCCGATGCTGTTCGGCTTCCGCGAACGCGAGCTGATCCTCGACGTGTTCGAGACGATCACCGGCCTGCGGATGAATCACGCGTTCATCCGCCCCGGCGGCCTGGCTCAGGACCTCCCCGACAACGGCGTCACCAAGGTGCGCGAACTGCTCGCGCTGCTGCCCGAACGGCTGCGCGATATGGAGCGCCTGCTCACCGCCAACCCGATCTGGAAGGCCCGCACCCAGAACATCGGCTATCTCGACCTGCAGGGCTGCATGGCCCTCGGCATCACCGGCCCGGTGCTGCGCGCCACCGGTCTGCCGCACGACCTGCGCAAAGCCCAGCCCTACTGCGGCTACGAGAACTACGAATTCGACGTTCCCATCACCACCGGATGCGACTGCTACGGCCGCTACGTCATCCGGGTGGAAGAGATGAAGGAATCGTTGAAGATCGTCGAGCAGTGCCTGGACCGGTTGCGGCCCGGCCCGGTCATGATCGATGACAAGAAGATCGCCTGGCCCGCCGACCTGCAACTCGGCGCCGACGGACTCGGCAACTCTCCCGAGCACATCGGCAAGATCATGGGCAGGTCCATGGAGGGCCTGATCCACCATTTCAAGCTGGTCACCGAAGGCATCCGCGTTCCGGCCGGCCAGGTGTACGCGGCCGTCGAGTCGCCGCGCGGCGAGCTCGGCGTGCACATGGTCAGCGACGGCGGCACCCGGCCCTACCGTGTGCACTACCGCGACCCCTCGTTCACCAATCTGCAAGCGGTCGCGGCGATGTGCGAGGGCGGCATGGTCGCCGACGTCATCGCCTCGGTCGCCAGCATCGACCCCGTCATGGGCGGAGTGGACCGATGAACCCGGCAACAGACGGCGATACCCCGAACGGTGGCTACGGGACCGGTGGCACACGGGTCCTGCTGAAGCTCAGCGCCCGGCCCGAGCCGTACCAGCCCTTCGTGCGCGAACGGCTCGAAACCGACGCCAAGGAGATCATCGCGCGCTATCCGCATCCGCGCTCGGCGCTACTGCCCCTGCTGCACCTGGTGCAGTCCGAGGAGGGTTGCGTCACCGGCACCGGAATCGAGTTCTGCGCCGAGCAATTGGGCTTGACCGGCGCCGAAGTCACCGCGGTCGCCACCTTCTACTCGATGTTCCGGCGCACACCGACCGGCGACTACCACGTCGGCGTCTGCACCAATACGCTCTGCGCGGTCATGGGCGGCGACGCCATCCTCGCCGCACTCGAGCGCCACCTCGGCATCGGGCACGGCGAGACCACAGCGGACGGATCGATCACGCTGGAGCACGTCGAGTGCAACGCGGCCTGCGACTTCGCGCCGGTCGTCATGGTCAACTGGGAGTTCTTCGACAACCAGACCCCCGAGTCCGCGCGGGCGCTGGTGGACGCGCTGCGAGCCGGACAGCAGGTCACCCCGACCAGGGGCGCGCCGCTGTGCACGTTCAAGCAGACCGCCCGCATCCTCGCCGGTTTCCCCGACGAGCGCCCCGGTGTGCTCGACGGCGCGGCCGGTGACGCGACACTCGCCGGCCTGCGGGTGGCCCGCGAACAGGGCATGCGCGCCCCCGCGCCGGAAGAGGACACGGAGGGCAGGCGATGACGCTCACCCCGGTGCTGAGCACCTACTGGGACGATCCGCAGTCCTGGACGATGGACACCTACCTGCGCCACGACGGCTACCAGGCGCTGCGCACCGCCCTGCGGACGGACCCGGATCAGATCATCCAGACCGTCAAGGACGCGGGCCTGCGCGGGCGCGGCGGCGCGGGCTTCCCCACCGGCATGAAATGGAGTTTCATCCCGCAGGGGCCGGGTCCCGACGGCGTCACCAAACCGCACTACTTGGTGGTGAACGCCGACGAATCGGAACCAGGCACCTGCAAAGACATTCCGCTAATGCTGGCCGCCCCGCACGCGCTGATCGAAGGCGTCGTCATCGCCGCCTACGCCATCCGCGCGGCGCACGCGTTCATCTACGTGCGCGGCGAGGTGGTTCCGGTGCTGCGGCGGCTACAGGCCGCGGTGGCCCAGGCCTACCAGGCGGGCTTCCTCGGTCATGACATCCTCGGCTCCGGCTACGACCTCGAGCTGATCGTGCACGCGGGCGCGGGCGCCTACATCTGCGGTGAGGAGACCGCACTGCTGGACTCGCTGGAAGGGCGCCGCGGCCAGCCTCGGCTGCGCCCGCCGTTCCCCGCCGTCGCGGGTCTGTACGCCTGCCCGACCGTGGTGAACAACGTCGAGTCCATCGCCAGCGTGCCGCCCATCATCCGCAACGGCATCGCGTGGTTCCGCTCCATGGGCAGCGAGCGCTCGCCCGGCTTCACGCTCTATTCGCTGTCGGGTCACGTCACCCGGCCCGGGCAGTACGAGGCCCCGCTGGGCGTGACGCTGCGCGAACTACTCGGCTACGCCGGTGGCGTGCGCGCCGGGCATCGGGTGAAGTTCTGGACTCCGGGCGGCTCGTCCACGCCGCTGTTCACCGAGGAACACCTCGACGTGCCGCTCGACTACGAAGGCGTCGCGGGTGCGGGATCCATGCTCGGCACCAAAGCCTTGCAGATCTTCGACGACACCACCTGCGTGGTGCGCGCCGTGCTGCGCTGGACGGAGTTCTACGCCCACGAGTCCTGCGGCAAGTGCACCCCATGCCGGGAGGGCACCTACTGGCTGGTGCAGCTGCTGCACCGTATCGAGGCGGGCACCGGCGTCGCATCCGACCTGGACAAGCTGCTCGACATCAGCGACACCATCAACGGCAAGTCGTTCTGCGCCCTCGGCGACGGCGCGGCCAGCCCGATCATCTCCTCGCTGAAGTACTTCCGCGAGGAGTACGTCGAACACCTGCGGCTGGGCCGCTGCCCGTTCGACCCGGCGCGCAGCACGGCATGGGCCGAGTCAGGAGAAGAGGTCCGATGAAACCGGTATCGCGGAGCGATTCGATCAGGGGTGGCGGCCGGGCGGCGAACGGGCCTGCCGCCGTGCGTGACAACAACGGCGGGCCCGCGCCCGCCGACCTGGTGACCGTGACCATCGACGACACCGCCGTCAGCGTGCCGCCCGGCACACTGCTGATCCGGGCCGCCGAGCTCATCGGCATCCAGATCCCCCGCTTCTGCGACCATCCACTGCTCGACCCGGTCGGCGCATGCCGTCAATGCCTGGTCGAAGTCGAAGGGCAGCGCAAGCCGGTCGCCTCCTGCACCATGGCCGTCGCCGACGGCATGGTGGTGCGCACCCAGCTCACCTCCCCCGCCGCCGACAAGGCGCAGGAGGGCGTGATGGAGCTGCTGCTGATCAACCATCCGCTGGACTGTCCGGTGTGCGACAAGGGCGGCGAGTGCCCGTTGCAGAACCAGGCGATGTCCACCGGCCGCGCCGAAAGCCGGTTCGACGGCCGCAAACGCACCTATCCCAAACCGATTCCGCTGTCCACGGCCGTGCTGCTGGACCGGGAACGCTGTGTACTCTGCGCCCGCTGCACCCGTTTCTCCCAGCAGATCGCGGGCGACCCGTTCATCGAACTGATGGATCGCGGCGCGCTGCAACAGGTCGGCACCGCGCAGGCCGAACCGCTGGATTCTTATTTCTCCGGCAACACCGTGCAGATCTGCCCCGTCGGCGCGCTCACCGGCACCGCCTACCGATTCCGCGCGCGCCCGTTCGACCTGGTGTCCAGCCCGAACGTCTGCGAGCACTGTGCCTCCGGCTGCGCCCAGCGCACCGACCACCGGCGCGGCAAGGTGTTGCGCAGGCTGGCCGGAGACGACCCGCAGGTCAACGAGGAGTGGAACTGCGACAAGGGCCGGTGGGCTTTCGCCTACGCCACCGGACCCGACCGGCTCACCACCCCCCTGGTGCGCGGCTGGGACGGCGAACTCGCCCCCGCCTCGTGGTCGCAAGCGCTGGCCGCGGCCGCGGAGGGGCTGGCCGCGTCCTTCGGCAACGCCGGCGTGCTGGTCGGCGGCCGGGTCACCGAGGAGGACGCCTACGCCTACGCGAAGTTCGCGCGAGTCGCCCTCGGCACCAACGATGTCGACTTCCGCTCCCGCGCGCATTCTGCCGAGGAGGCCGATTTCCTCGCCGCCCGCGTCGCGGGCCAGGACGGCGCGGTCACCTACGACAGCATGGAAGCCGCACCGGTCGTCCTGCTCGTCGGATTCGAACCCGAGGAAGAATCGCCGATCGTCTACCTGCGCCTGCGCAAGGCGGCCCGCAAGCGCGGCCTGCCGATCTACTCGCTCGCGCCGTACTCCTCGCGCGGGCTCGAGCGCATGTCCGGACGGCTGATGCGCGCCGTGCCGGGCGCCGAACCGCATCTGCTCGACGCCATCCGCACCGGCGAGATCACCACGCCCGGCGCGGATCCCACCCAGCTGGCCGATCTGGCCCGGCTGCTGCGCGAACCCGGTGCGGTGATCATGGTCGGCGAGCGGATGGCGGGCGTCGCGGGCGCGCTGTCGGCCGCGGTGCGCCTCGCCGACGAAACCTCGGCCGCCCTCGCCTGGGTGCCGCGCCGGGCAGGCGAACGTGGCGCGGTCGAAGCGGGCGCCATGCCCGGCCTGCTTCCCGGCGGCAGGCCCGTCGCCGATCCCCGTGCCCGCCAACAGGTCCGCGCTGTCTGGAACGTGCCGGAGCTGCCCGTCGGCGCGGGCCGGGACACCACGGCGATCCTGGAGGCCGCCTCCGGCCTCGGCGCGCTGGTCATCGGCGGAGTCGATGTCGCCGACCTGCCCGATCCGGCCGCAGCGCTGGCCGCGATCGACGCGGCCAGGTTCGTGGTAAGTCTGGAACTGCGCCGCAGCCCGGTCACCGAACGCGCCGACGTGGTCTTCCCGGTAGCCGCGGCCATGGAGAAATCCGGCACCTTCCGCACCTGGGAGGGCAGGCCGCGCCCGTTCGCCGCCGCGCTCGGTGACGACATGGTGCGCCGCCAGACCGCGCCGCTGTCGGATCAGCGCGTGCTGCACGCCATCGCCGAAGAGATGTCGGTGCGCCTCGGCCTGCCCGACATCGAATCCGCCCGCGCCGAACTCGCCGAACTCGGCGCGTGGGACGGCGCACCCGTCACCGCCCCCACGCACGGGCCGAACCCGTTGCCGCGGCTCGAGCCGGGAACGGCGGTGCTCGCCAGTTGGCGCATGCTGCTGGACGAAGGCCGGATGCAGGACGGCGAACCGAATCTGGCCGGCATCGCCCGGCCCCCGGTGGTGCGCCTGTCGGCCGCCACCGCCGCCGAGATCGGCGTACAACCCGACGACCCGGTCACGGTCGCCACCAGCCGCGGCACGGTCACGCTCCCGCTGATGATCAGCGACCTGCCCGACCGGGTGGTCTGGCTGCCGCAGCACTCGCCCGGCTGCTCCATCGCCGAGCAACTCGCCGTGCAGCCCGGCGCGATCGTGCATCTGCGGCACGCCGACGAGAGGATGAAGGAGCACCGTCATGAGTGATCTCGCCGCGCTCGCCTTGACCTCCACGGTTACCCGCGCCGCCTCCGATCCCTACGCGCCCGCCGGCTTCGGGCACGACCCTTTGTGGCTGGTGATCGTCAAGGCGCTGGCCGTCTTCGTCTACCTGATGCTGATTCCGCTGATCGCCGTGCTCGCGGAACGAAAGATCGTGGCACGCATGCAAATGCGGATCGGCCCCAACCGGACCGGGCCGTTCGGCTCGTTGCAGAGCATCGCCGACGGCGTGAAGATGGCCCTCAAGGAGGACATCGTCCCGGCGATCGTGGACAAGCCGATCTACATCCTGGCGCCGGTCATCTCGGTGGTGCCCGCCTTCATGGCGTTCGCGGTGATCCCCTTCGGGCCCGAGGTGTCGTTCTTCGGTGTCATCACGCCGTTGCAGCTCACCGATCTGCCGGTGGCGGTGCTGTACATCCTCGCGATCACCTCCATCGGCGTCTACGGCATCGTGCTGGCCGGATGGTCGTCGGGCTCGACCTATCCGCTGCTGGGCGGGTTGCGCTCGACCGCGCAGGTCATCTCCTACGAGATCGCGATGGCGCTGTGCTTCGCGACGGTGTTCCTGCTCGCGGGCACCATGGCCACCTCCGGCATCGTGTCCGCGCAGGAAGGCACCTGGTATGTCTTCCTGCTGCTGCCGTCGTTCCTGATCTACTGCGTCTCGATGGTCGGCGAGACCAACCGGGCGCCGTTCGACCTGCCGGAGGCCGAGGGCGAGCTGGTCGGCGGCTTCCACACCGAGTACTCCTCGCTCAAGTTCGCCATGTTCATGCTGGCCGAGTACGTCAACATGGGAACGGTGTCCGCGCTGGCCACCACCTTGTTCCTGGGTGGCTGGCACGCCCCGTGGCCGCTGAACATGTGGGACGGCGCCAATTCCGGTTGGTGGCCGGTGCTGTGGTTCACCGCGAAGGTCTGGACGTTCCTGTTCGTGTTCATCTGGCTGCGCGGCACACTGCCCCGGCTGCGCTACGACCAGTTCATGAACCTCGGTTGGAAACTGCTGATCCCGACCTCGCTGGCTTGGGTCATGGTGGTGGCCACCGCACGGGTGTTGCAGGCCGAGGGCTATCGGGTGCAAACCCCCATCCTGGTGATCGGCGGCTTGGTGGTCACCGGCCTGCTGGTGCTGCAATTCCTGCGGGCGGGCCGGGCGCAGGCGGCGCCGCCACCGGTCGAGCAACCCGTGACCGCGGATTCCCCCGAGTCGACGGTCTTCCTCGGCTTCCCGGTTCCGCCGCTGCCCGCCGACGCGCACACACGCGACGCCACCCGCACCAAAGCCGGGCTGTTCGATCCACTGGGCGGGTTCGCGGTCACCGCGGGCACCATGTTCAAGAAGCCGAACACCGAGTTCTATCCCGAGCAGAAGACGCCGACCGCGCCGCGTTACCACGGCAGACACCAGCTCAACCGGCATCCCGACGGCTTGGAGAAGTGCATCGGCTGTGAGCTGTGCGCATGGGCCTGCCCCGCCGACGCGATCTACGTCGAGGGCGCCGACAACACCGAGACCGAACGGTTCTCGCCCGGTGAACGATACGGCCGGGTCTATCAGATCAACTACCTGCGCTGCATCGGCTGTGGCCTGTGCATCGAAGCCTGCCCCACCCGGGCGCTGACGATGACCAACGACTACGAGATGACCGATGACAACCGGGCCGACCTGATCTACGAGAAGGACCGATTGCTCGCCCCGTTGCAGCCCGGGATGACCCCACCGCCGCACGCCATGCACCCCGGCGCCGACGAGGCCGACTACTACCTCGGCCGGGTGCCCGGCGCGCCTGCCACCAGCGGTGCCACGGCGACCGACGCGCTCCGCAAACCCGCCGCCGCCGGCGCGGAAGGAGTGACACGATGACCGAACTGATCCTGGCCGCGGAGCCACTGACCCGCGCATCCACCGGCGAGACCGTCCAATTCTGGATCCTGGCCCCTATCGCCGTGCTCGGCGCGCTCGGCATGGTGTTCGCCCCCAAGGCCGTGCACTCCGCACTGTGCCTGGCCGCCACGATGATCGCGCTGGCCGCGTTCTACATCGCCCAGGACGCACTGTTCCTCGGCATCGTGCAGATCGTGGTCTACACCGGCGCGGTCATGATGCTTTTCCTGTTCGTGCTGATGCTCGTCGGCGTCGACTCCGCCGAATCGCTCAAAGAGACCATCCGCGGCCAGCGACTCGCCGCCGCCGCGGTAGGCATCGGCTTCGGGCTGCTGCTCAGCGGCGGCATCGCCCACGGCGTACGCGAATCCGGAACCACCTTCCCCGCCAACGGTTTCCCCGGCCGCAACGTGATCGCCGAATTGGCCGAACTGATCTTCCTGCGCTACGTGTGGGCCTTCGAACTCACCGGCGCCCTGCTGATCACCGCAACCATCGGCGCCATGGTGCTCGCGCACCGCGAGCACTTCGGCCCCCGCACCGATCAGCGTGAACTGTCGCGCCGCCGCTTCCGCGAGAAGGGCCACCGCGCCACACCACTGCCCACCCCCGGCGTCTACGCCAGGCACAACGCGGTGGACATTCCCGCGCGGCTGCCCGACGGGTCGTTCGAGGAACTGTCGGTCAGCACCATCCTGCGGCACCGCCGCACCAGGGCGCTCACCGAAGCGGCCGTCATCTCGGTCGGCACCACGCCCGCGGCGGACGCGGCCGACACACCCAGCGACGAGGAAGGCAACCGGTGAATCCCGAGAACTACCTGTTCCTGTCCGCCCTGTTGTTCACGATCGGCGCGGCCGGAGTGCTGCTGCGGCGCAACGCCATCGTCGTGTTCATGTGCATCGAGTTGATGCTCAACGCGGTGAACCTCGCGTTCGTCACCTTCGCCCGGATGCACGCCAACCTCGACGGACAGGTGTTCGCGTTCTTCACGATGGTGGTCGCCGCGGCCGAGGTGGTCGTCGGCCTGGCCATCATCATGACCATCTTCCGCACCCGCCGCTCGACCTCGGTCGACGACGCCAACCTGCTGAAGTTCTGACGTGGACACCGCAACGCTGTGGCTGCTGCCCGCCCTCCCCCTGGCGGGCGCGATCGTCCTGCTGCTGACCGGACGTTACGCCGACAAGTGGGGCCATCTGCTCGGCACCGCGCTGGCCCTGGCCTCGTTCGTGGTCGCCGCGCTCGCGTTCGCCGACATGCTCGGGCGCGACACCGCCGACCGCGCGGTGCGCGAGGATTTGTTCAGCTGGGTTCCGGTAGCCGGTCTCCAGGTCGACTTCTCGCTGCGACTCGATCAGCTGTCGATCTGTTTCGCGCTGCTGATCACCGGCGTCGGCTCGTTGATCCACATCTACTCGATCGGCTACATGAGCCACGATCCGGCTCGGCGGCGGTTCTTCGCCTACCTGAACCTCTTCCTCGCGGCCATGCTGCTGCTGGTCCTGGCGAACAACTACCTCGTGCTCTACCTCGGCTGGGAGGGCGTCGGCCTGGCCTCCTACCTGCTGATCGGGTTCTGGCACGAAAAGCCCTCGGCGGCAACGGCGGCCAAGAAGGCCTTCGTCGTCAACCGGGTCGGCGACATGGGCTTGGCGATCGCGATGATGGTCATGTTCGCGACGTTCGGGTCGATCGACTTCGACGTCGTGTTCGGCGCCGCGTCCGCCGCGGGCGAGGGCACACTCACCGCGATCGGCCTGTTGCTGCTGCTGGCCGCGTGCGGCAAGTCCGCGCAGGTGCCGCTGCAATCCTGGCTCGGTGACGCGATGGAAGGCCCCACCCCGGTGTCGGCGCTCATCCACGCGGCAACCATGGTCACCGCGGGCGTGTACCTGATCGCGCGCTCCAACGCGATCTTCGACCTCGCACCGAACGCGCGCCTCGGCGTGGTGCTGGTCGGCGCGGTCACCCTGCTGTTCGGCGCGATCATCGGCTGCGCGAAGGACGACATCAAGAAGGCGCTCGCCGCCTCCACCATGAGCCAGATCGGCTACATGGTGCTGGCCGCCGGACTCGGCCCCGCCGGATACGCCTTCGCCATCATGCATCTGCTCACCCACGGGTTCTTCAAGGCCGGGCTGTTCCTCGGCGCCGGTTCGGTGATGCACGCGATGAACGACGAAACCGACATGCGCCGCTACGGCGGACTGCGCACCCTGCTGCCGATCACCTACGTCACCTTCGGCCTCGGCTACCTCGCCATCATCGGTGTTCCGCCGTTCGCCGGATTCTTCTCCAAAGACCGGATCATCGAGGCGGCGTTCAACCAAGGCGGTCTCGGTGGAGTCGCCTTGGGACTGGTCACGCTGCTGGGCGCGGGACTGACCGCGTTCTACATGACGCGGGTCATGCTGATGACGTTCTTCGGCGAACGGCGCTGGAAACCGGACACCCACCCGCACGAAGCCCCCGCGGTGATGACCGGGCCGATGATCCTGCTCGCCCTCGGCTCGATCGGGGCGGGCGCGGTGTTCGTCTTCGGCTCCTCATTGCAGAACTGGCTCGAACCGGTCGTGGGCGCCCACCACGGCACCGAAGCCGTTCCCGCGGCGCTGGTCACCATCCTGGCGCTGGGCGTGGTCGCCGTCGGAGTCTGGGTGGCCTACTCGCAATACGCGCAGCGCGACATCCCCGAGACCGCACCCGAAGCCGTCTCCGCGCTCACCGTCGCGGCGCGCCGCGACCTCTACGGCGACACGGTCAACGAAACGGCGTTCATGCGGCCGGGACAGTACCTCACCCGGGCGCTGGTCTTCCTAGACAATCGCGGCATCGACGGCGTCGTGAACGGCACCGCGGCGCTGATCGGCGGGTTGTCCGCACGAGCCCGGCGTGTGCAGTCCGGCTTCGTGCGCTCCTATGCCCTGTCCATGTTCACCGGCGCGGCCCTGGTGGCCGCAGCCCTGCTGGCGGTGAGGTTGTGGTGAGCGAGTTCCCCTGGTTGACGACGCTGTGGCTGGCGCCGGTCGTCGGTGCGGCGATCGTGCTCGTGCTGCCCGCCGCGCGACGCACGCTCGCGCGCGCGGTGGCACTGGCCATCTCGGTGCTCACGCTCGGTATCGGCATCGCGCTGGCGGTGCGCTTCGATCCCGGCGGCGCGCAATACCAGTTCGTCGAATCCCATCAGTGGATTCCGGCGTTCGGCGCCGGATACACCCTCGGACTGGACGGCATCGCACTGGTGCTGGTGCTGCTGACCGCGGCACTGGTGCCCCTGCTGATCCTGGCGGGCTGGCACGACGAACGCGAAGTCGGCAGCGGCAGGCGGGTGGCCCACACCTACGTCGCGCTCATCATGCTCGTCGAGGCGATGGTGCTGGTCTCCTTCGTCGCCTTGGACATCCTGCTGTTCTACGTCTTCTTCGAGGCGATGCTCATCCCGATGTACTTCCTCATCGGCGGGTTCGGGCCGCGCACCGGCGACGCGCTGGTGCGCAGGCAGCGCTCGCGCGCGGCGGTGAAGTTCTTGCTGTACAACCTGTTCGGCGGGCTGATCATGCTGGCCGCGGTCATCGGGTTGTACGTACTCACCGCCCGCGAAGGTTTGGGCGAAGGGTCCTCGGGCACGTTCGATTTCCGCACCGTCGTCGCCGCCGCCAACGCCGGGCAGCTCGGCGCGGGTCCCGCGGTGCTCAATGCCCTGTTCCTCGGGTTCATGTTCGCTTTCGCGGTGAAGGCGCCCTTGTGGCCGCTGCACACCTGGCTGCCCGACGCCGCCGTCGCCGCCACGCCTTCCAGCGCGGTGCTGATGATGGCGGTGGTCGACAAAGTGGGCACCTTCGGCATGCTGCGCTACTGCCTGCCCCTGTTCCCCGACGCGTCGAGCACCTATGCGCCGCTGGTGATCACGCTCGCGGTGATCGGCATCGTCTACGGCGCGCTGCTGGCCATCGGGCAGACCGACGTGATGCGCCTGATCGCCTACACCTCGATCTCCCACTTCGGTTTCATCATCCTCGGCGTCTTCGCCATGACCAGCCAGGGGCAGACCGGCGCGACGCTGTACATGGTCAATCACGGCATCTCCACCGCCGCACTGTTCCTGGTGGCCGGGTTCCTGGTGTCCCGGCGCGGAACCCGGCTCATCGCCGAGTACGGCGGCGTGCAGAAGGTGGCCCCGGTGCTGGCGGGCACGTTCTTCATCGCCGGTCTCGCGACGCTCTCGCTACCCGGGCTCGCACCCTTCGTCAGCGAATTCCTGGTGCTGATCGGTACCTTCACCCGCTACCAGTTCGCCGCCGTGATCGCCGCGGGCGCGCTGGTGCTCGCTGCCCTCTACGTCCTGTGGCTCTACCAGCGGATGATGACCGGACCGGTGAAGAAAGGCAACGAGCGGATCTGGGATCTCGCCCCGCGCGAACTCGCCGTCGTGGTACCGCTGATCGCCGCGCTGCTGTTCCTCGGCATCTACCCGAAAGTCTTGACCGACTTCATCAATCCCGCGGTGAGCCAGACCCTCACCACCATCGGCCGGACCGACCCCGCACCGTCGACACCACCGGCGGAAGCGGGATCGACCCACCATCCCGGAGGTGTCCACAAATGACCGACCTCGCCTCCACCGCGACGCTCGCCGCGAGCGTTCCCGCGCCGAGCATCGAATACGGCGCCCTGTCCCCCATGCTCATCGTGTTCGGCGCCGCCGTACTCGGTGTACTGGCCGAAGCGTTCGTCGCCCGGCACTACCGCTATGCCACCCATCTGGTACTGAGCGTGGTCGGCTTGGTCGCCGCGCTGATCGCGGTGGTGCTGCTGGCGGGCACCGAATCCACCGCTGTCGCCGGTGCGGTCGCGATCGACGGCGTGACGCTGTTCCTGCAGGGCACGATCCTGGTGGTGTCGCTGCTCGGGATCCTGTTCATCGCCGAGCGCGGAGCCGAGCCGCGTCTGCGGGCGCGGTCGGGCCCCGGAACCTGGAGCCGAGCCGCCGCCACCCTCGAACGCGGTGTGGACGCGTTCACGCCCCAGGCCTCGGCGGTGCCCGGCAGCGCGACCGAAGCCGCGGCGCTGCGCGCGGGTGTCGCGACCACCGAGGTGTTCCCCCTGACGCTGTTGGCCGTCGGCGGATTGCTGCTGTTCCCGGCGTCCAATGACCTGCTGACCATGTTCGTCGCC
Source organism: Nocardia sp. NPDC051929 (assembly GCF_044548645.1). Classification (NCBI taxonomy): domain Bacteria; kingdom Bacillati; phylum Actinomycetota; class Actinomycetes; order Mycobacteriales; family Nocardiaceae; genus Nocardia; species Nocardia sp. NPDC051929. The sequence continues at coordinate 142,624 of NZ_JBIUCG010000010.1, forward strand.
CTCGAAGTGCTGTCGCTGCCGCTGTATCTGCTGTGCGGTCTGGCCCGGCGCAAGCGGTTGCTCTCCCAAGAGGCGGCGCTGAAGTACTTCCTGCTCGGCGCGTTCTCCTCGGCGTTCTTCCTCTACGGCGTCGCGCTGCTGTACGGCCAGGCGGCTACGGTGCGACTCGGCGGCATCGCCGACGCGATCGCCCAGCATCCGGACAACGCGACGCTGGCGGTCCTCGGGATCGCGATGCTCGCGGTCGGCCTGCTGTTCAAGATCGGCGCGGTGCCGTTCCAGTCCTGGGTGCCCGACGTCTACCAGGGCGCTCCCACCGCGATCACCGGGTTCATGGCCGCCGCCACCAAAATCGCGGCGGTCGGCGCGTTGGTGCGTGTGCTGCAGGTCGCGGTGCCCGGTCTGCGCGACGACTGGCGGCCCATCCTCGCGGCCGTCGCGATCGCCACCATGGCCGTCGGCGCGGTCATGGCGATCACGCAGACCGACGTCAAACGAATGCTTGCGTATTCCTCGGTGGCGCATGCCGGGTTCCTGCTCACCGGCCCGGTGGCGGCCAACGACCGCGGTGTCGCGGCCGTGCTGTTCTATCTGCTGGCTTACGGAATCGGCACACTCGGCGCGTTCGCGGTGGTCAGCTCGGTCCGCGAGCCGGACGGTGACGAGGCCACCGGCCTGCCACGGTGGGCGGGGCTGGGCCGCAGATCACCCTGGCTGGCAACGGTATTCGCGCTGTTCCTGCTTTCCTTCGCGGGGTTGCCGCTCACCAGCGGCTTCGTCAGCAAGTTCACCGTCTTCGAAGCCGCCGCTTCGGGCGGCGCGGCGCCACTGGTCGTCATCGGCGTGATCTGCAGCGCCGTCGCGGCGTTCTTCTACCTGCGGGTCATCGTGCTCATGTTCTTCACCGACCCGCCCGCCGACGCGCCGCTGCTGGTCAGCCCGCCGCTGACGACGACGATCGTGGCGGTCACCGCGGCGATCACGTTCGCGCTCGGTGTCTTTCCGCAGCCGTTGCTCGATCTCGCCGATCAGGCGGCGACGTTCGTTCGCTGACCGGCCCGCTCGCCCCGATGCCGCCGCACGACCGCGGCGGCATCGTCGTCTCACGGCTCGACGCACTCAGGCGCCGCGCCGGCCTTGCAGCGCTTTCGCGATCAGCGCCCGGGCTCGATCGCCGTACTCGGCTTGGTCGGCAAGGATCGCGAAGGTCTTCTCGTGCAGCGCGATCTCGGACGGGCGCGTGATGGTCAGCTCCGCCGAGACCGTCTCGGTCAGCACCTGTGAGCGGTCGTAGATGACGAAGTTCGTCGCGGGGGCGCGGTACTCGGCGCAGATCGGGATGATGCCCAACCGCACAGTCGGGTTGGCCATCACCGCGAGCAGGTGGGCGAGTTGCTCGGCCATGACGATCGCGTCGCCGACCGTGCGCCAGAGCGCGGCCTGGTTGACCACGAAGTGGAACCGGTGTTTCGCCCGGAAGAGCACCTGCTTACGGGTCATGCGCGCGGCCACCGCTTCTTCCAGGTCGTCGCGCCCACCGGTCACCGCGATGCAGGCGGTCAGGATCGCGCGCGCGTAGCCCTCGGTTTGCAGCAGCCCCGGCAACGTGTCCGGCGCGTACCAGCGGATCTGCGAGGTCTGCGATTCCAAATGGATCGATTGCCGTTGCCTGCGCGCGTGCCCGGAGGCGACGGTGCGCTGCCATTCCAGGTACATCGACTGCAGATTGCGCGCATTGGCGACCAGATCGTCCAGCACGGCGGTGTTACCGCACGCTTCACACCACGCGGCGAGGTCCGCTTCCGACGGCGTCTGCTTGCCGCCCTCGATCCGGGAGACCTTGCTCGAATGCCAGCCGCACCTCGCGGCCAGCTCCAGGCCGGTGAGGTGGGCAGCGCGACGAAGTTCACGCAGGCGCGCGCCCAGCACCTCGCGTGCGTCCGACACACCGTTCACTCGGGTACGTGCTCACTCTCGCAATATCGTTGATGATCGATGCCCATGGGCCACAGCCGTTCCCGCACCCGCAGGTACCGGGCGACCAGCGCCGGATCAGTACTGATCGACAGCCCGGTGAACGCCCCGTTCTCGGCGAAGGTGTTGAAGGCCACCGTGTCCGAGTCGAACAGCCAGTAGTCGTCGTGCGGCAGATCCGCCGCGTCGACCAGATGCCGCGGTAGCCAGCGCACCGCCTCGCCGGTGGCGATGTTGTCGTCGGTCGCCGACAACAACCACCGGGTGTAGCCGGTATGCGGGACCGTCACGACACGTAGTCGCTCCAGCGTGACTCCGCGGGTGGCCGACTCGACCATCAGAGCATCCCAGGCTTTCCACGACTCGGGCTGTTCCTCTCGCTCGTACGCTACTCCGGCATCGAAGCGGCGCAACGCTTCCTGCTCGTCCTCCATCAGGTACTGATCTCTCACCTCCAAGTGGAAAGCGCGGAATCGAGCCGCCCGAAAGAGCGGCTCGAAACAGCGGTCACCGGCGACGTGCAGCATCAGCGCACCACCACGGCGGTTTCGTGACAGTCGAGGGTCAACTGGGCGAGCAGTTCGGGGTCGGTGACCGGTTCGCCGGCCACCAGCACCGATCCGCAGGTTCCACTCGGCTCCACCCGTAGCCACATGCCTGGTTCCAGCCAGTCCAGCAATTGGTGCGGTACACGCACCGTGCCCGTGCGGTCGGTGGCATCGCCCTGCACCACGAGCACGCCGGTGTCGGTCGCATACACGGCGGGGCAAGCTCCATGGTCGGATCCGGATCCGAGAAGTCGCAGGTTCATAGCTGATCCTTTGCGAGAGCTGGCGGACGATGTCGTGCAATCGTCCCCACCGGACCCGATGCCGGTCAACGCACTTCGCAAAGTCGCGCAAAATGTGGGCGGCGGTATCGGTGTGGCTTCTACCGTCGATTCGGCAACCCGGGCCACCGCGCCGATGTCGGTCCCGGGCTGCCTTCTCCTCGAGGGAAAGGGCCGCGACATGATGAGACGCCCCAGGACTGCCGCCGATTTCGCGGTGCTGGGTGTGCTGGCGCCGGGCGGGTTGCTCACTGTGGAGCAGCTGGCGCAGCAGGCGCGGCTGACCGCCTGGTCGGTGCGCAGCGCATTGCTGCGCCTGCAGTCGCGCGGTTTGATCATGGACTGCCAGCACCGCGGCCGCTGGGCCATCACGCCGCGCGGCCGCGGCGAGTGGGCCGCGAAGGGCCGCAGATTCACGTTGTGAGCCGGATCCCGAGACTTCGCAGGCGACTCCAGCCGATTCAGGACTTGTCGAGGATTTCGCGCAGCCGGTCGGCGAAGGCGCCGGGATCGTCGACGAATCCGGTGTGTCCACCGGGGAACAGCGTTGGCGTCAGGTCGAGCGCCGCGGCGAGCGCGCGCGAGGTGCGATCACAGAATTGCCCGGCGGATTCCGCGCCGATACCGATGACGAGACGAGTGGACGCGTGGCGCAGGGCGCGGATATCGGGTTCCCAGGTGGTGGTGCCGCGGATCTCGTGGGCGAACCAGTAACGTTCACTGGCCAGCTGCCGCGGGTCGCGCTCCGGGCCGAACATCTGCTCGAGCACCGGCTCGGGCATCGCAATGTTCGCGGCCGCGAAGAACTTCCGCCAAGCGCCGAGCACGTCGCCTCGGGCATAGGTGGCGACGAGGTCGTCGGTCGCGGCTCGATGCGCGTCCCGGTCGGCGATCAGCGCGTTGATCGGTGGTTCGTGCGCGATCGCCGTAGTGACGAGATCAGGACGAGACCGGGCGAGTGCGAGCGCGGTCACCGCACCGCCACTGGAACCGAAGACCACGGCGGGCCCGGCGTCGACATGCGCGATCAGCCGGACGAGGTCGTCGGCGCGCAGTTCCGGCGTCGAGTCCGCTTCGGCGTCCTTCAGCGTGGAACCTTGGTGCCCACGCGGGTCGGTGGTGAGCACGGTGTGGTCCACGGCCAGCAGGTCGGCCAACGGCGCGAACGCGGCGGCGTCCATCGGCGCGCCCGCCAGTACGACCAGCGGGCCCGCGCCACGCAGTTCGTAGTACAGGTGCGCACCCGGGACGTCGAGGGTCCGCGCGGTGACCGCGGACGGCAGATGGGTCATGGGTTCTCCTCGTGCAGTCGGTTCCCTCTTCGGAATGCAGACGATGTGCACGAACGAAATTCATCGACCCAGCGCAGATGATTTCTCCGCAGCCGGCTAGATCGCGGGTAGCTGCTCGCCTTGTACGACTTCGATGTCGAGGTCGATTTTGACGGTGGTGCCGACGGCGGCCACTCCCGCGCGCACGACCGCGTTGTAATCGATCGCGAAATCGTTGCGATGCAACACTGTTTCGGCGTGGAAAGCAGCACGCACGCCGCCCCATGGATCCGCTCCGAAGCCACCGTAGGTGACCTCGAGATCGACCGGACGGCGCTGCCCGTGCAGGGTGAGCTCACCCGGCATCACCCAGGTGTCACCACCGGTACGACGCAACCCGCTGCCGGTGAATGCGATCAGCGGATAGGTGTCGACATCCAAGAACTCCGGCGAACGGAGGTGATTGTCACGCGCAGAGATACCGGTATCGATACTCGCCGCTTTGATCTCCGCGTGTCCGGTGGACCGCTCGAACGGCTCACCGATATCGAGCCGCCCGCTCACCTCGGCGAATCGGGCCTTGATACTCGCTATACCCAGATGACGCACCGTTGCGATCACCGTCGAATGCACCGGATCGATCGTCCACGGCCCCGGTGGCGGTGCCGCCACCGTCCCGGCGATCGGCGCCAACACCATCTCCCCGAGCACACCCGTCCCGGCTGGAGAGATCCGCACGGTCCGGGCTACGGGCTCGAACCCGACAGCGGTGAGCACCGCGGTATGAACACCCGCGGGCAACAGCTCAGTGCCCACCGCCCCGGTCTCGTCGACGACCGCACGGGCGATCTGGCGCCCCGTCATATCCGTCACTGTCAACACCGCGTTCGGCACCGGCCACCCTTGTGCGGTGCGAACACGACCGGTCAATCCGCTCATCGACGATCCTCGATCTCGTAACCGAGCCGCACATCGTGGGCGACCTCGCCACCGGACACGGTGACCTGCCCGGTCACCGGCGGATAACCGCGCGCAACGACGGTGTACTGCCCTTCGGGCAGATCGGTCACGACATACCGGCCGTTCTCGTCGGTGCGTGCCGTGGCGGTCACCTGCCCCGCGGCGTCGAGCACACTGACCAGGACATCCGGCACCGCTCGGCTGCCCTCGGCCCACGCGGAGCCGGCAAGCACCGCCATCGTGGCCAACTCGATGTCATGACGCAAGACACCGCTGTCCGGCACCGTCAATGTGGTGGCACTGGGACGCATATGTTCAGCGACCGCGACCAGGGTATAGACACCTGAGACCACACCGCGACATACGTAGGTGCCGTCGCCGCCTGTGACAGCCGACCCGACCACCTCGCCACGCGAATCGGTCAACGTGACGGTCGCACCCGGCAGCGGCACACCGGGGCCGGCGGTACGAACGACACCCGACAACTCGCCGGAGCCCACCAAGGTCAGATCCAGGCGATGGGGCCGCTGGCCGACCGGCACGTTCACCGCGGTCGGCTGGTGCCCCATCGCCGACACGATCAACACATAGTCACCCGTCTCCGGCGCGGTGATCGCATAACCACCATCAGCAGCGCTGTTCGCCCGCGCGACCTGACGGCCACCGTGATCAACCAACGTCAACACCGCACCCGGCACCGGACGACCGTCTTCACGATGGACACGACCACCCAACGCCCCACCATCGAAGTCCGACCCCGACAAGCCGCCAGTCGATTGACCGTTCTGTGACGGCGCGGCCATCCGGTACACACGACCGTTCTGCTCTACCACCGCATGCCGCCCGATCGACGCGGCTGGGACCGGCTCGGGCAACACCCGCTCGGCGCCTTCCCAGAGTTGGTTTTCCTCCCAGCTCGACTCCGCGAATGCGTCCAGTTCGGCATCCAGTGCGGCCATGTCGTCCGTGGCAGTCGGATCGTCCTGCACCGCAGAGTTTTTCGTGGTCGGGTCGAGTGCGGGATCGATGTCGATCGTGCGGCGCAGCGGACGGTTCGGCAGCAACGCCGCCGCGATGAGCGCGACGACCGTCGCGGCGGCGGCGATGAGGAAGATCCGCCCGGTCGCGTCACCGTAGGAGGCGCGCACGATGGTCGCGATAGGCGCGGGCAAGGCATTGAGATTCAGATTGCCACCGCCCGTGGTGCCGGTCCGCACGCCGAGCCTGGCGAATCCCTCCGCGGACAGTTCGCTGACCCGGCTGGCCAGCACCGAACCGAGCACCGAGACGCCGATGGCGCCGCCGAAGGTGCGGAAGAAGGCGACGCTGCTGGAGGCGGCGCCGATGTTGTGCACGCTTACGGTGTTCTGTACGGCCAGGACCAGGTTCTGCATCATCATGCCGACGCCGAGGCCGACGATGGTGATGTAGGCGCCGACCTGCCACAGGTTGGTGGCGTGGTCGATGGTGGACAGCAGTGCGAATCCGGTTACCAGCAGCGCGGCGCCGGCGACGACGAAGCTTTTCCATTTGCCGCGTCGGGTGATGAGCTGGCCGGAGCCGACCGAGGCGATCAGCATGCCCGCGACCAGCGGGATGGTCAGAACACCGGCGATGGTCGGGGAGTAGCCGCGTGCGGTTTGGAAGTATTGGCCCAGGAAGGTGGTCGCGCCGAACATGCCGACGCCGACGGCGATGGAGGCGATGATCGCCAGGCCTGTGGTGGGTTCGGTGACGATCGGCAGCGGGATGATCGGCGACTTGGCGCGGGACTCGACCCACACGGTCGCCAGCAGCAGCAGCACACCGGCGCCGACGTAGAGCGCCGACTCGGAGGAGATCCACGCGTAGTAGTTCGCCTTCCCGGCGAAGGACACCCAGATCAGCAGCACCGAGACACCGGCGGTCAGCAGCGCGGCGCCGAGCCAGTCGATCGACACGCCGTCCTTGCGTTCGGTGGGCAGCCGCAGGGTGCGCTGCAGCAGCGCCAGTGCGATCACGGCCAGTGGCACGCATACGAAGAAGCACCAGCGCCAGCCGAGTGGGCTGTCGACGATGACGCCGCCGAGGATGGGGCCGCCGGACATCGAGACCGCCATCACCGCGCCCATGTAGCCGGAGTAGCGTCCGCGTTCGCGTGGGGCGACGATGGAGCCGATGATCGCGACGACGAGCGCGGTCAGCCCGCCCATGCCGATGCCTTGGACGACGCGCGCGGCCAGCAGTATCGGCACGGTGTGGGCGAGTCCGGCGATGATCGAGCCGATGACGAAGATCACGATGGCCGATTGGACCAGCAGTTTCTTGTTGAAGAGGTCGGCGAATTTCCCCCAGATCGGGGTGGAGGCGGCGTTCGCCAGCAGCGCCGTGGTGATGACCCAGGCGTAGGCGGTCTGCGATCCCTCCAGCTCGCCGATGATCGTCGGCAGCGCGGTCGAGACGATCGTCGTGCTGAGCAGCGCCGTGAACAACGCCGCCAGCAGCCCGGTCATCGCTTCCAGGACCTCGCGGTGGGTCATCGCGGAGGGGTCGCGTCGCGTCACCGACTCGACTGAACTAGACATCTACTTCCTGACTCTCTGTCGAAACCGGCTCGCTCCCGCCCACCGCGGTGTGGTGCGCGACTGCGGCCAGTGAATTCCTGAGCTTCTGAACAACCACGACGGCCTGCTCGGCCTCGTCCTCACTCCAATCGGCGAGAGCGGCCTGCAATCCCCGCGCCCGCGACACTCGGATGCGTCGCAGCAGATCGCGTCCTTGGTCCGTGATTTCGATGAGGGTGGCCCGGCCATCGCTGGGATCGGCATGGCGGGCGATGTCGCCGGAACTCACCAACTCGGCGACATGCCTGCTCAGTGTCGATGGGCTGATGCACAAGTCCACGGCCAGATCCACTTGCCGGCATCGCCCCCTGGCCTCGAGGGACCCCAGCACGCCGACGCCACCCGGAAGCAGGTGCCCTTCTTCCGGGTGCGACAGAACAGCGCGCATCGCACGGCCCATGAAATAGAGCTCAGTTATCAGGCTCCGAGCCGCATCGGGTGATACCGCCATGCCCACTCCCAGCGCGAGAATTAGTTGCTTGTGCTACACAACTATAGCGTGCTTACTTGCGCTAAGCAATTAACCACTCACGGGTGACCCAGGTGGCCCGCCGCGAACGAGAAGGGCCGAGCCCGCGACGCCGATTGCAAAACCTAAGGGTTCTAGGATAGAAACTAGGAATCCAAGAGAGAGGAGGTGTGCACATGATGGCCCGAGCGGGACTGACCGCGGATCGGATCACGCGGGCCGCGGCCGATCTCGCCGACGAAATCGGCTTGGAGAACGTCACCATGTCGGCGGTGGCCAAGAAGTTCGGCGTCCAGGACGCCAGCCTGTACTCGCACGTGAAGAATCTGCGAGACCTCCGCGCGCGGGTGTCCGTTCTGGCGGCTACGGAGAAGACCGAACTGATCGCGTCCGCCGTGGCCGGTCGCGCCGGACGTGATGCGCTCGCCGCCTACGCCCACGCCTGGCGGGACTACGCCCTGCGTCACCCCGGCCGCTACGCCGCGACCCAGCTTCCGTTCGATCCCGAAATGACGCCCACCGCGACCGGCGCGCTGCACGCCATCGAGCTGACCTACGGCATGCTGCGCGCCTACGGTCTGGCCGAACCCGACCGGACCGACGCGGTCCGCTTGCTGCGCAGCACCTTCCACGGATACAGCGTTCTGGAGGCGACCGGCGGCTTCGGGCACACGCGCTCGACCGCCGAGTCCTGGGAACGCATCATCGACGCCCTGCACGTCGCCCTGGAGCAGTGGCCGACCGACAAGGAGAAATCATGAGATCCGGCACCCTGCGAGTCCCGGGAGCCACCCTGTACTACGAGGTCAGCGGCGCCGGGCCGGTGCTGCTGTTGCTGCCGGGCAGCGGAGGCGACGCGGCGGTGTTCGATCCCATCCTCGAGCCACTCGCACAACACTTCACCGTGGTCACCATCGACCCGCGCGGCTACTCGCGCAGTGTGCTCGACCCCGGCCCACCGGCCGACATCGAGGTCGAGGTGCAGAGCGAGGACGCCCACTTGCTCCTCGAGCACCTCACCCCCGAGGACGAGGACGCTTACGTGTTCGGCGGCAGCGGCGGGGCGGTGGTCGCGCTCGACCTGCTCGCCCGGCATCCCGAGCGGTTGCGTCTGGTTATCGCGCACGAGCCGCCCTCCTTCGGGGTGCTGCCCGATGCCGCCGAGCACAAAGCGTTCGTCGACGAGGTGTACGAACTGTTCGTCACCGACGGTCTCGCCGCCGCGGGCGCCCGCTTCCTCGAAGGCATCGGCGGAGGTGTGCGGATGCCCGATCCCGCCGAACTCTCCCCGCGCGCCGCGGCGATGATCGAACGCCTGCACGCCAACGCGCCGCGCAACATGGCGCACGAGTTGCGCACGATCACCTCCCATCTCCCCGACGTCGCGGCCTTGGCGCCGGTCAGCGACCGCCTTGTGCTCGGGGCAGGACGAGAGAGCAAGGGCAAGCTCCCCCACCGTCCCGCGGAAGCGCTCGCCGAGCAGCTGAACATTCCGCTCACCGAATTCCCGGGCGGGCACAGCGGATTCACCGACGCACCTGCCGAATTCGCCGATCTGCTGCTCGACTTGCTGCTCGCCGCGCGCGTGGACTGATCAGCGCGGTGCGACCGACCGATTGCGGCTATGCGCGGAGAACCGGCAGCGGGTAAGACGGGCTGTCCACCTCGCTGCCGCTCGGCTTTCCGCTGGTGCTGATGGACGTCACCCGCGTGACGGCGGAGGCGGCCACGCCCGTCGGCCAGTTCGGTCAACGCGGCGGTTCGAACCTTCCTCGCGGACCTGCCGATTCGGCGGCGGAGACCAGCAGGCGATGAGTCGCCGCTCGACTCGGGCCGGATTCCATTTCCATCAACTATCTTATGAGTGAATTGCGGCCTATGGAATCGGTCGGCTGCACGCATCGAGTCGAGTATCCCGACCCCGGCGGCCTACCGGGGCAGGATCATCGATTTCAGATCCGGCAGGTTGCCGATGCGCTGGGATGCGGGCCGATCAGCGGCATCGGTTTGCGGTGATCCGGTTTCCCGCAGCCGGGCGCGCACTTCCGCAGGGGTCTTGCGTCCGGCCGCCGCCGCACTCATGCCCTGATAGCTGGTGACCGCGCCGACCACGATCGGGGACGCGCTCGAGGTTCCGCTGAACACGTCGGTGTACCAGAGGTCCTCGTCCGGACCGCCTTGCAGGTCACCGTACCCGGTCGTGGTGACTTCCAGGCCCCAGCCCTGCACGTCGACCCGCTTTCCGTAGTTGGAGAACGGCAAGCGGGAGCGGGCCGTGCCGTTGTCGCGGCCATGGAAGCCGGGTGGCGGTGCGCCGGCTCCGACGATGATCGCACCGGAGTCGGCTTCGCCGCCGCGAAAGGGATTGCGCCACGTGCTCGGGAACTCCGCGGGGCGGGAGTCGTAGATCGCGGCGTCGAGGTCTTCGCCGCCATTGCCTCCCGCCTCCACCACGACAACGCCTTTACCGACCGCGTAGTTGATCGCCGCGAAGTCGTCGGGCCACCATTCGATCGCGATATAGCCGCGCTGATCCGGCCGGTTGGCGTAGGCGAAACGCGGGCCAGGCCGATGTAGTTCGAGCAGCATCACATCGCCGGGGTTGAGCACGTCCGCCGCCGAGCGGATCGCGGACGCCGATCCGGACCCGAAGATCGACAGCGCGCGGATATACGCTTCGGGCACGATCCCGGTGATGCCGTAGGCATTCACGTCACCGCTGATCACTCCGGCGACCGCCGTGCCGTGGTCGCGCCAACCCTGCTCCGGTGACGGGGTGCCTCCGATCACCCCACCCTGGTTGACCTGCAAGTCCTCATGGGTGAACCGCCACGCGCCCTCGACATCCACCACTCGCACACCGGTCCCGCGGCCCCCCGGCACCGTCCACGCCCACCGAGCGTCGATCCCCTGCGGGGCGGCATCCAGATATCCTTGCCGTACCGCGAAATCCGGCGTGACCGGCGGGGCCTCGGCGGCGGAACGGCCGGTGATCGCTCGCGCGCCTTCCGGCGCTATCGGCGGCTCGGCGGGCGGTTTCACATATGCCGCCGCGATGTCGTCCGCGGTCCGCAACCGCTCGGCCAGTTCGTCGAGTCGGCCGGTGACACCGCGGACGTAGAAGTAGTTGAGATACTCCGCTCCGGTCTCCAGGCGTGAGGTGCCGGCGAGCCTGCGCTCCAAGCGGTTCGCCGGTCCGAAGATGCGCACCAGTTCGCTCCCGGCCGGAAGTAGTTCCGTCAGACGAGCTTGCGCGCTGTGACTGTCGCTCAGAGCGATCGGCGTGATCGCGGTACCGGCGCCATGGGTGACCACGATGAGTTCCGCGGGCGACCGGAGCTCGGATTGCTGGGATGCCATGGCGCCCAGTCAACCTGGATAGCATCCTGCTCGCCACCTCGAGATCAGCCATCCAAGCGCAAGGTCGGCACCATCCCCGGCAGCGCGACCGTGTCGCGGCGGGAGCCCACGGAGAACAAGGCCTCCAGCGTCCCGATCGCGATCATGCACGATCCGGCTACCCAGCCGAGCGTGTCCGGTGACTCGAACGACACCGAACCGACCAGTAGACCGAGTGCCAGCGTGATCAGCCCGAACAACTCCTGCCGTCCGCGCCCGGGCAGATCATCGACCCAGACCGCCACGGTGGCGTGACAGATCCCGCGGATCGCCCACGCCAATCCGATCCAGAACGACAGCAGCGGAGCCGAATTCCCGCCCGCGAAGCAGAGCACCGCGAGTAGGGCCGACAGCGCCCCACTGACCAGCACAAGCATCCGCAGCGGGGTCACGAAGCGGGCACCGAGCGCCACGACCAGTTGTAGGGCGCTGTTGAGCAATAGGTAGCCGCCGGACAGCAGTTCCGCTGTCGGCAGCGATTTGTGCGGCCACACCGCTAGGGCCACACCCATGATCATCGAGCAGGCACCGGCCACCAGTACCGTCTGCCGGGCTGCCCCGGCCAGTGGTTCCGTACGCCCTTCGACTCCGTTTTCGGGCATAGCTACATGATATGACCAGAGCCGCGGTTAGCGGCTCGTTTGCCCTATCCCGATCCTCGTCATGCGCGCGGGCACACCGCTCCGTTCGAATTACGCAGTCAGGCTGATGAATACGCCGGTGGCAATGGTGTCGTCGAGCCGCCACCACGCGTCGACCCGACCGGCAACCGCCGACTCCACAGGCGAGACCGGCACTTGCAGAAGGCGATGGATACGAAGGATCCGATCGCCCACCGGGATGTCGGTGTAGAACAATCCATCCCGAGCTGGACCGAAACCTCCTGCGAGAGAGAGCGTATCCGCGACGTGTACCGTGACCGAGGGGTCGGGCGTGTCGCTCTCGCTTTGGGCCTGAGGCCGCGCGTTCCCGATGAGCGCGGAGACGATCTGGGCCACCGCGACCGGGTCACGGGTGGCGTCGTACACCCACCGGGTGCCGAGGACACCGTGTTCGGAAATGCCCACAAGCGCCTCGGCGGCGTCCGGCAGCGGTGCGCCCCGGTAGGTCAGCGGCACGTGATAGGTGTGCGGCTGCGCGCCGGAGTGATCGGTGATCACCACGAATTCGATCCCGACTTCCCCGTCCGGGTCATCGAGCCGGAAACCACCGGCTTTGTGCAGATCCGCTGGTTTTTCACCGCGGTACCACGCGCGGCCGGGCAGCCACGAGGTCAGCAGTTCCATCTTCGTGGGAACCATGGTGGTCCGATGGATGACGGCCATGCTCGACTCCTCCTCCACGTCGCACACGTCGCACACCGAGATGCACCGAGATGCACCGAGATGCACCGAGATGCACCGAGATGCACCGAGAGCCTAGTACGGAAGCCCTGCGCCCGCTCAGGCGTCGTCGCGCCGGTCGGGCTCGGTAGCGGGTGATTTGCGGCGAGCTTCGGCGAGGAGTTCGTCGAGCTGGGCTTCGGCGCGTTCGGCGCGCGCGAGGGTCTGCACGCGAGCTTCGTCCAGCGCTTCGAGCCGCTGAGCGGCTTCCGCGCGCGCCTTGTCGACAGTCGCGGCGGCCTCTGCGCGGACGGCGGCGAGTTCGGCGGTCGCGGCGCGACGGGTTTCGGCGAGTTCGGCGCGGGTGGTGTCGAGTTCGGCCCGTACTCGGCGCCATTCGGCTCGCGCTTCGTCGGCGGCTTCGGCGCGCTCCGCGGCGGCGCGCTCGGCTCGTTCGGCCGCTCGTTCGGCGTCCGCCGCGCGCTGCACGGCGAGATCGCGCTCGGAATGGGCGGCCGCGACCAGGGCTTCCGCCTCACGCCGGGCGTGTGCGATGTCGGTCTCCGCGCGACGCTCGCCGCGCTCGACTTGTTCGGCGGCTTGCTTTTCGATGCGTTCGATCTGTTCGGCGGACTCGCGGCGCACGGTGCGGACTTCGGCTTCCGCTGCGCTGCGTGCGGCGAACACGTCATCGGCCGCCTGCTTGGTGACGCGTTCGACCTCACGCAGCGCGTCGTCGCGCGCCGAATTCGCCTCGGCGACCAGCCCTTCGGCGTGTTCGGCGGCGCCGGCCGCGTCGTCGGCGGCGGATTCGGCGAGCTCCCTCGCCTCCTGCGCCTCCCGCCGCGCCTGCTCGGCCACTACCGCCGCGCCTTCCGCCTCGGCGATCCGCCGCGCCGCGTCCACCTGAACCGCCTGCACCTGGGCTTCCGCGACCGCCGGGTCGGCCAGCGTGGACAACTCCGCGACCGCGGCGTTCAGCGTGGTGTTCAACTGCTCGGCGAGTCCCCGGAATTGGGTGAGCAGTTCATCGGCCCGCAATCGCGCAACGGTCACCGGCCCCGGCTGCGTCACAGTGACAGCAGTGGCCGCAGTCTCGGCCTCCTGCTGTTGCCGTTGCCGCTCGCGCCACGCACGCCAGCGCGTGTGGTCGGGCCGGTCGCAGTACTCCGAGGGACGACCGGGTCCTGCTCCGCTCGGAATCGGGCGCGTACAGCCCGGATAGTTGCACACCTTCGACACGGCCAGATCGTAGCGTTCGATTCTGCGCAACCTCGCTTCCCCACCGAGGACGTATCACGCACTTCAGGCAGTGCGGCGGCCGTCCTGGCTCAGTAAATACGAGGTCAACGACCAGCGTGAGCTGACCAGCGACCCTATCCGCCGCGCGGCCGAAAGGATTGGAGGCGCTCACGCGCTCACGTCACGTTTCGGCACCGGCTGGCCGCAGTAGCGGAGTAGGCATCGAAGAACGGCGTGGACTTGCCCACCGGCAGAATCAGCCATGCAGCAGCCAGATCCGTCGCCGGATCGCCAGCGCCCAGCGCGCCGAAATCGAGCACGCCGGAGAGCATGCCTTCGCGGACAACGACTTCCAGTTCTGCGCCGGATGTTTGCCCTGCCGCGGTCGAGGACGGTGCCCCACACCGGCCGGGTCTGGCGGTCCCGGTGGTCAGAGGCCGGCTCGGCGGCGGACGGTGCGCTCGAGGATCCCGAGGGTGGCTTTGAGGGAGGACCGGGGAACCACCGGGAAGCTGAGCCGCTGCTTCCACTTCTCATCGATCTGTGACCAGTCGCAATACGACGTGACGAGGGTGCCGCCCTCGGCCGGTGCCAACCGGTAGCCGTAGATGTGGCCGAATCGGCGGCCACCGGTTTCGACTGTCCAGGCGATCTCCTCGTCCGGAACGAGCCTGGTGATGACGACCTCGACCTCGTACCTGCCCAGGGGAACGTCCCCGAGGGCCTCGCGATCCATGTGGACCAGGAATCGGTCGCCGGGACGCTCGACCGGCTTCCCTTCGGCGTCGATCAGCATTCCCGATGCGTCGATGTCCACGTGCCCTTTCGGGTCGGTCAGCACCGCGAAGACGGCATCGGGGGATGCGGGGATGAGCCGGGAGACCTCGACCCGTTCGGCGTCTGCCGGTTTCCCTTCGGCAGGAGGCGTTTCCGCAGTGGCGATGAGAACCGCCCTGCCGAGGATGTGCGAGGTCATGGCGAAGCCGAGCAGGGCCGGGGTGGAATCGACCGGCACGCCGATGGATTCGACGTCGAGGGCATGCACCACGACCAAATATCGGTGTGGTCCGTGCCCCGGCGGAGGGGCCACGCCGCTGAACCTGGCCGCGCGGGCGTCGTTGGGCAGTTGGAAGGAGCCGGTCGGCAGACCCGCCCCCGTGTCGTCGCCGGCACCCTCGGGCAACTCGGTCACGGTGGCCGGGATGTCGGCGACCGCCCAGTGCCAGAATCCCGACCCGGTCGGAGCGTCGGGGTCGTAGACGGTGACGGCGTAGCTCGCCGTGCCTTCCGGCGCGCCGCTCCAGGACAGCTGCGGGGAGACGTCCTTCCCGCCGGGAACGCCGGAGGAGAACTGCGCGGGCGACCAAGCGCCGCCGTTGGTGACCGTGGTGCTGGTGACGGTGAAGGAGGCCGCCTCGGGGAGGCGGGCGAAGGGGTCGTTGGCGCTCATCGGTGTCTTCTTTCCGTTCATCTACCGACATCCACGGTACAAAAATAATCGATTATTCTCTAGATGATCTATTATCTGAGTATGCATCGGACATCGCGCACTCCGGACTCACCCGGAAAGAAGATGCTCTCCGAGCAGGTCTACGCGCACCTACGGGGCGCGATCATGCGCGGAGAATACGCTCCCGGTCAGGCCCTCAAGCCGCAGGATCTGGCGAAGAAGATGGACGTGAGCCTTGCCGTCGTCCGCGAGGCGCTGGTGCGGGTGGTCGGCGAGGGCCTCGCCGACCGGCTACCCAACCGCGGCTTCGCCGTTCCCGCCTTCTCCGACCGCCGATGGCAGGAGATCGCGGAGGCCCGCCGGACTATCGAGCCAGTCCTCTTGCGTATGTCCATCGAGCGCGGCGACCTGGACTGGGAGGCTCGCGTGCGAGCCGCCCACCACCGCTTGGCCGGCACTCCGGTGTACCTACCGGGAGACGGCGAACACTACAGCGAGGCATGGTCCGAATCACACCGGCTCTTTCATCGCGCCCTGGTCGAGGGCTGCGGTAACCCAGTCCTACTGGAGACCTTCGACCGGCTGTGGACCGCCAGCGAGCTGACCCGCCGCTGGTCGACCCGCCGCAACCCCGACCGCGACGGCCTCGAAGAACACCGCCGTCTGGAAGAGGCGGCACTGGCCCGTGACGCCGACGCCGCAGCCGACGCATTGGCCCGGCACCTCACCCTGACTGCCGCCGGACTGGAACCGTGATCGGTGAGGCTGGAGTGCCGGACAGGCGCAGCCCGCCCCCGGTGGGGCCGCCGGGGACGCGGACAGCACCAGCAGCTTCCTTCGGCGAACGGATCGCCTTCTCCGCCCGACAGCCGTGAGGTCATGCGAGTTTCGGGAGTGACTCACGTCACTGGTCGATGCTGTCAGGGATTGGGGAGCTGTCTCGTTCAGGGAGCACGCGAACCAGACAGGAGCGAACCATGAAGCACCGCATCGTCGTCCTCGGGGCCGGATACGCCGGAGCCTTCTCCGCCGGATACCTGGCGCGCCAACTCCATTCCGACGACTTCGAGATCACCGTCGTCAACGCCGAACCCGATTTCGTCGAGCGGCTGCGCCTGCATCAGCTCGCCGCCGGGCAGGATCTCCGCCACCGGCCGCTGGCGGAGATGTTCGCGGGTACCGGCATCCAGCTGCGACTGGCGCGGGTAACCGACGTCGACGTCGAGCACCGGAGTGTCACAGTCGCCGACGCCGAGGGCGTCGAGCGGCTCGGATACGACACCCTCCTCTACGCGCTCGGCAGCGCTGCCGCCGACCACGGCGTTCCGGGCGTCCACGAGCACGCCTTCCCCGTGGCCGCGCGGCCGTCCGCGCTGCGCCTGCGTGCACGCCTGGACGAGCTGGGCGGAGACGGGAAGGTGCTGGTAGTCGGCGGCAATCTGACCGCGATCGAAACCGCCACCGAGATCGCCGAATCACGCCCAGGCCTTCGGGTCGGCCTGGCCACCAGCGGCGAACTGGGCGGCTGGCTGGGCACGAAGGCTCGCCGTCACCTGCTGCGCGCCTTCGACAGGTTCGATATCACGGTCCACCAGCACACCACCATCGAGCGCGTCGAGGAGGCGGCAGCGGTCGCCGCCGACGGCACCGCTTTCGCCTCCGACGCGACCGTGTGGGCCGCAGGCTTCGCCGTCCACCCGATCGCCGCCGCCAGCGGCCTCGAGGTGGTGGCCAACGGCCAGATCACGGTCGACCGTCAGATGCGGTCGGTCTCCCACCCGGACGTCTACGTCGCCGGTGACAGCGTCTTCGTCATCGGTGACAACGGTCGGCCGTTGCCGATGTCCTGCGCTTCCGCGGGATTCACCAGCATGCAGGCGACCGCCGCGATCATCGGGGACCGGACCGGGCGCAAGGTCTCGACGACCTCGCTGGCGTATGTCGGCAACCACATCAGTCTCGGCCGCAAGGATGGGATCTTCCAGCTGGTCGACGGTGACGCACGTGCGAAGTCGTGGGCCCTGTGCGGCGGGACGGCCGCGCGCGTCAAGTCGGCGATCCTTCGGACTGCCGCCTGGAGCGTGAGCCACCCGACCTTCGGAAAGCCGAGTCGCCACTATCGCTCGGCCACCACCGCAGAGCACTCGCCCCACGTGGTCGCCGCATAGGGTCGTGCCCATGGACACTGCCACCGTGGCGCGTTTCGAGGCCAGCCGCAATCGGCTGGCCTCCCTCGCCTACCGTCTGCTCGGCTCGGCCGCCGATGCCGAGGACACGGTGCAGGACGCGTTCCTGCGGTGGCAGGCCGCCGACCAGGAGTACGTCGATGTGCCCGAGGCATGGCTGACCAAGATCGTCACCAATCTGGCGCTCGACCGGCTCCGTTCGGCGAAGGTGCGCCGCGAACGCGCGGTCGGCGCCTGGATGCCCGAACCGCTCCTCGACGGTGACCCGATGCTGGGTCCGGCCGACACCGTCGAGCAGCGCGAATCGGTGACCCTAGCGGTGCTGACGCTCATGGAGCGTCTGTCGCCGATCGAACGGGCCGTCTACGTGCTACGCGAGGCCTTCGCCTACAGCCACGCCGAGATCGCCGAGATTCTCGGCATCACCGAGGCCGGCAGTCAGCAACACACCCACCGAGCCCGGCGCCGAATCGCCGCCGCGGGCAACGGCACCGACGTCGACCGAGCCGCGGCGCGCCGAATCGTCGAGGCGTTCGTCGACGCCGCCTCCTCGGGCCGGACCGAACGGCTGCTGGCGCTGCTGACCGACGACGCGACCGGCATCTCCGACGGCGCCGGGCTGGGGCTGGCCGAGAAGCTGATCCGGTACTCGACCCCGCAGCGGATCGCCGGCGTGGTGCGGGCCGGCTTCAAGCCGTCTCCGGCCAAGCGGAGAGTCGCCGGCGGCTCGCCCTCGATCCATGCCGCCGTGGTCAACGGCTGCCCCGCCATGCTCGCCACGCTCGACGACCGCGTCGTGGGCGTGGTGGTCCTGGAGATCCGTGACGACAAGATCGCAGGCATGCGCGGCATCGCCGCGCCGGACCGACTCGGTCGCCTCACCCAAGAATGGCAGCGGCAGGAGCATGCCGCCCCGCTGATCGAATCGTGGTAAGCGGCTGTCCGACAGTCGATTTCACGTTCGTCAGTGGCCACTGACGCGTTGGTGGATCTGTTCGAGCTGATGCGCAAGATCAACACGGGGCGGATCGGCGCGTGGAACAGGATATTGCCGGAGGCATGGGGATGCGATCGATTTGCCGGGAAAGAGGCCGGTGGCCTTACGCGGCACGGTTGTTCAGCCAGGTGCGGTAGCGGCGCAGTGCGCGACGCTGGAGCACGGTCTCGTGGAGGAGAGCGACCTTGGGGTTGATCCCGGGACGCGCGCGCCGTCCGGCGCCGAGGCGGCGAAGCTGTTGTCGCACTCGGGCCATGCTCGCGGCGGACGCGACAGCCTTGTCCTTGATCTCGACGGGTGCGAGTTCGACCTTGGCGTCAGCGTCCCGGCGCCACCGGTTCGGCAGGTCAGGGTCGACGGCCAGCGCGCTGCCCATGCCGACGAGATCGATGCCGCCGGCCAGGACCTCCTCGGCCACCGGTCGCCGGAGGACACCTCCGGTCAGCATCAGTGGCAGCGGGCTGGTTGCCGCGAGTTCTTCGGCGAGAGAGAGGAAGTAGGCCTCGCGGGCTCGGGTCCGCTGGTCACTGGCTTGGCCGGTCATGGCAGGGGCCTCGTAGCTGCCCCCGGAGAGTTCGACGAGGTCGACGCCGAGCGGGGCCAGCATCGCGAGCACGGTCGCGGCGTCGTCAGCATCGAAGCCGCCGCGCTGGAAGTCGGCGGAGTTGAGTTTGACCGCGACGGCGAAGCCGGAAGCGACCGCGGCCCGCACCGCACGCACGATATCGAGCAGCAGCCGGGCCCGATTCTCCAGGCTGCCGCCCCACTGGTCCGCGCGCCGGTTGGTCAGCGGCGAGAGAAACTGCGACAGCAGATAGCCGTGGGCGGCATGGATTTCCACACCGTCGAACCCAGCCGCCTCGGCCCGACGCGCCGTCTCGGCGAAGCGCTGCACGGTTTCCTCGATCTGCCGCGGGGTCATCTCGACCGGGTCGGCGAATCGCTTGCTGTTCTTGCCGACATCGACACGGATCGCCGACGGCGCCCAGGCGACGCCGGGCATGTCCGCGCGCACCTGCCGGCCGGGATGGTTGATCTGCATCCACACCCGCGCGCCGCCGCTCTTCGCGGCGACGGCCCACCGACGGAACGGTTCCAGCGGCGACTCCGCGTCCAGGACGACTCCGCCCGGCCCGGTGAGCGCCTCGGCGTGGACCATGACATTGCCGGTGATGATCAGTCCGACCCCGCCTCGACTCCAACGTCGATAGAGCCGGAACAGGGACTCGTCGGGGAGTTGACCGGATGCGGCCATGTTCTCCTCCATAGCGGCCTTGGCCAGCCGGTTGGCGACCACGGAGCCGTTCGGGAGGGTGAACGGCGCGAAGACCGGTGAAGTCCGCTCCGCGCCGCCTGACCTCGCAGGGATGGGGGCTGTTGATGGCATCGCCGCTCCTGAATGCGGTAAGTTTACATTGCTAACATGAGCCTAGAAAGGGATGTAAGCGATGTCAACTTCGGCGAAAAGGAGTGGCTACCATCACGGCAACCTCAGGGCGTCGCTACTGACGGCGGCGATGCACCTACTCGAAGTCGGCGAACCGTTCTCGCTGCGTGCCATCGCTCGCGAGGCAGGCGTGTCGCCGACCGCGCCCTATCGACACTTCGCCGACCGCGACGCCCTGGAGTCCGCCCTGGCCGTGCAGGGCTTACGTGACCTGAAGGCGGACCTGAGCGACGGACGCGAGCTCCCGACATCGGCGGCGGGGCTCGGCGAGCTGGCGGTCGCCTATGTCGAGTTCGCCCTGCGCCGACCGGCGTTGTTTCGCCTGATGTTCGGCAACGCCTGCGACGAGGGCAACGAGGAGCGGGTCCAGGCGGCAGCGGAAATCCACGATCTCGTACAACTCGCGATGAAGCAGGTCTTCCCGGACGGCGACCCCCAGGCGCTGGCCTCGGCATGGTGGGCGCTGGCCCATGGCATGGCATACCTACACCTGGACGGCAAGCTCCCGGCGGAGTCGAGCCACGAAGTGGCCGATCGAGTGCGCGCCGCGTTCGCCGCGATCCTTTCCGCGCGCACACAGTAGGCCGGCGCCGCCCAGAGTGTGCCCACTCACACCGACACGAGTGTTGACAGTGCTCACATCCCGCCCTAGCCTCGCTAATGTACGCAATGTAAACATTCAGGAGGATGACCAACCATGAGCAAACGCATCTTGAACGTCGTCACCAACGTCGGCCACTACGACGACCCGTCCCACCCGACCGGTTTGTGGTTGTCCGAGCTCACCCACGCCTGGCAGGTCTTCGAAGAGCACGGATTCGAGCAGACCATCATCAGCCCGGCGGGCGGCCCCGCTCCCCTGGAACCGCGGTCACTGAAGTTCCCCAACTACGACAAGACCGCGAAAGCCTGGCGTGCCGATCCGGCACGGATGGCGCTGCTGGAGAACACCGTCAGCCCCGACCAGATCGACTCGGCCGACTACGACGCCATCTATTTCACCGGCGGGCATGCGGTGATGTACGACTTCCCCGACAGCGAGGGCCTGCAGCGCATCACCCGGGAGATCTACGAGCGCGGCGGCATCGTCTCCTCGGTCTGCCACGGCTACTGCGGCCTGCTCAACACCAAGCTCTCCGACGGGTCCCACCTTGTCGCCGGTCGCAGGGTGACCGGGTTTGCCTGGCAGGAGGAAGTCCTCATCCGCGTAGACAAGCTCGTGCCCTACAACGCCGAGGACGAGATGAAAAAGCGCGGCGCCCGCTACGAGAAAGGCAAGCTGCCGTTCCTGTCCTACGCCGTGGTCGACGGCAACCTCGTGACCGGCCAGAACCCCGGATCAGCCAAGGAGACGGCGAAGAAGGTCGCCGCCCTGCTGTGACCCCTCCGCACCGGCGTCCCACTCGAAGTGGATGGCTCACGCGCCGCCGAGCCGGGCGGATGCCAACCGCAAGCGTTCGGCAAAGCGGCGTTCGGCTCCCGGCTAGGCGAGCCGGCGCGGAACTGACACCAGTCACCGGAGATCCTTCGAGCCAGAGATCGACTGCCGACAACCCCTGGCAACTCCCGTTCGCTCCCAGTGCCTCGTCCGGAAAGATCGAACCGGGCCGCCAGGCCATGACAACCGATGAACGGTTTGCGCCCGGAAGCGATGTGCACCTGCGGATCTGGTTGGGTGGCATGGTCTTCGACTACGCGGCCACCGCCGTGGCGGCTCGCAATGTGATCGATGACTGGAGCCGAAAGCATTGGGTCACAATCGAATTGATCTGCGACACCATCGAAGAACATCTACCGCTGCCCCGCCTGCCGTACGAACGATTGTTCTTCGGCCCGTGACAAGCAGGTGTAGTCCACCACCGGATACCGGGCTTCACGCACGACGGCGTCGGGGTGACCCACGGCTGCGGTTGGGCACCAGGTGCAGACCATGCCCCTGGCTGGTCACCGACCACCTCCCGCTCCGACGCTTTGACATAGGTCCAGGGAGTCGAACCGGTGTGTATGCCAGATAAGGCGTGAGCGTTCCTCGGGATAAGGCTGGGTAGTCGGCTCGGCGCTGTAGACACGAGTGGATCGGCTTCCCGGATCGTAGGACGCCCAGCCAGGGTTTCCGGTGGTCGCGAAACGCACCCAGTCGCTGCGCATTTGATAGGAGACCTCCAGGACCTCATTCGCGGCGTTCGGGTGGGCCAAGGGGTGGCCACGCACCTCATCGGCGCTGAGCGTGCCGAACACAAGCAGCATGTCCAGGCTGTGCGAGGCACCCTGATCCCGGCGGAAGCTCCAGCACAGTTCATAGAGCCACACGGGTCCATGCCCGGCGTGTTGGGCGTCGGCGAGATGCAGGCTCGGCATCCGAAGCAGCCAGTCGGAGTTGACGAGCTCATACAGCTGTTCAGGGGCGGCCTCCGGGTAGGCGGCGCGGTATCCGCCGCTGCTGTCCGAGACGGGCGCGAGACGTTCGAGTGCGGCGGTCGCATGCTCATCGGTCATCTCTGTGCCGCGGCGGGCGTTGAACAGCGAGTACTCGTCACGGGTGTGTCCGATGAGCAGATCGATACCCCGCGCGGCACCGTTGGCGAGCGCATGCCACGGCGAAGCAGGCAGTACGACGCCATCGACAACCGGTGAGAACGGCGTAGGCGTCAGCGCCGTGGGTCCCCAGGATTCGACGAATTCGGGCATCTTCCGAATCACCGCGTCGGTCGCCTCGATCAGCGCACGCGGCGGGATACCGGCGAGCTCATCGACGGTGGCGCGCACACCGAGTTCCGCGGCGATCGTCGCGGAGATCGCGCCGGCGAGCCGTGGGGAGAAGTACGTGCCCGGCAGGCTCTGCGATATCGCACGACGAAACAGCCCCGCTGCCATGGGCATAGCGAGCAGCGCCGCGACAGAACCAGCTCCTGCGGACTGGCCGAACACAGTGACGTTGCCGGGATCGCCGCCGAACGCGGCGATATTGTCCTGTACCCACCGCAAGGCTGCGATCTGGTCGAGAATGCCGCGGTTGTCCGGGGCCCCGGCGATGTAGGCGAAACCTTCCACGCCCACTCGATAGTTCATGCTGACCATCACCACACCGCACGCGGCGAGAGTCGCACCGTCCTGGTGCGGGTTGCTGGCGGCGCCCTCGAGGTATCGGCCCCCGTGAATCCACACCATCACCGGCAGCCGGACGGTACCGAGCTCGGGTGACCAGACGTTGAGCGTCAAACAGTCCGCGGAATCATCATCGGCGCTGCCGGACACCGACGACATCACCGAACCTCGATGGCTCGCTTGGGGAACCGGTGGACCGAATTCCAGCGCGTCGCGGACACCATCCCACCGCTGTACTGCAACGGGAGCCGCGAACCGACGCGCGCCGAATGGTGACTCGGCGAAGGGGATGCCCCGGAAGATCGCGACTGCGTTCTCCCACCTGCCGCGCACAATCCCCGCAGTCGTTCGGATCTCTGGTTCGAAACGCCCCCAACCTTCAACGCGCACATCAGAACCCCCGCCAGTCACGCCCACCACCCCGTCCATGCCGTTCGTCGACGCCAGATCGCGGGTGATCATGCCACAGTGGCCGAGAATTTCGAGACATTGGCCAGATACACATTTACGGTCGTCAGATTCACTGATACTTGGCCAGTTTCATCGAGACGGGACCACTCCAGGTCCAGTCGTCTCCGAAATCAGCCCTCCAGTTCTGACCTCCGATAAGTGAACCTTATCGGTGGTCAGGACGACGCTTCATGTCCGGCTACCGTTGCGATAATTACGTTTCGTAGCGTTAGGAGTGACGTAACTAAACCGCCACGAAAAGAGCTAAAAACTGGGTACCCCCTCTGCTGACTTCAAATGTCAGTTCTCATCTGATCTGCCGGGATAGGTGATAACCGAAGTGGCTTGCCTGTCGGGACGGGCCGAAGGATGCCCTCTGCCCAAAGCCGTATCCCCCGCGAGCTTCGTGAGGACGTCGGCCGTGTCGCTCGCAACGCCGAGGTGACCCTGGAGCAGATCGCCGCCGATTTCGGGATCCACCCGGTGACGCTGCCGAAATGGATGCGCCAGGCCGACGTCGACGAGGGAACCGAGCCGGTGTCCGGCGGCATCCTGCATACCGATCGCGGATCGCAAGCCCGGCCGATTCCGCAGCCGAAAGTTCGCACGCCCTGACTCTTCACGGCATGACCGGATCGGTGGGCCGCGTCGGCGCGGCCGGTGACAACACCTGATCGAACGGACCTATAACGTCACTGTGACGCATGGTGTTTCCGTGCGCCAACGCGCATCGGACGGCACTAACACAGGCGAATTGTCACTCGACAGACTCCGCAAGTGCCGCCGCTTCGGTGCCGTAGGCTGGCATTCCTGCGCCGAAAGTCGTGGCGCGAACAAGTCCGTCATCGTTAGGAACGCGGGAGCCCGAACCATGGACGATCGATCCAGTGTGGTCGCGGTTCCGGAGTCGGTGCGCACCGAGTTGCGCCGTGGGGTGCGCAGCGTGCTGGTCGATGCGGCGGCACTGCGGCTGGTGCGTGACCGTTTCGATGACGATCAAGCCGGATCGCTGCGGCGGTATCTCGAAGCGTCGCAGTCGGCGAACACGCTGCGCGCTTATCGAGCCGACTGGGTGGCGTGGTCGGCGTGGTGTGCCACCGAGGGGCGTCAGGCATTGCCTGCCGACGCGCTCGACGTGGCCGTCTATCTCGCGGCGGCGGCCGACGCCCGCCGCGCCGGCGGCGAATGGGCGTTCAGTCCCGCGACTTTGGAACGCAAGTCGGCCGCGATCGCCGCGGTGCACGCGGCCAACGGCCTGCCGTCACCGACTCGATCCGATGTGGTGCGCCTGACGCTGCGCGGCATCCGCCGCACCCGGCGGGCGCAACCCCGACGCAAACGCCCTGTCCTGCTGCATACTCTCGATCAACTGCTGGGCGGACTACCCGAACCGGGCTGGCCCGCCGAACCCGCCCGGCGCCGGGATTCGCTCGTGCTGCTCGTCGGTTTCGCCGGCGCCCTTCGCCGCAGTGAACTGGCCGGTCTGCGCATCGGGGACGTCGAAGTCGGTCTCGACCACACGACCGGCGAACCGATTCTGTTGATCCGGCTGCCCGCGACGAAGACCGACCCTACCGGCGCGGCCGAACAGCGCGTGGCGCTCCCCCGTGGCCGCCGTCCCGCGACCTGCCCGGTCTGCGCCCTCGCCGACTGGCTGCGCCTACGCGAAACACACGCCGCTGCGGGGACTATCGGTGTCCGGTCCTGGCTCGCCGACCTTCCCGCGAGATCGGCCGACATCCACCGTTGCCACGGCTTCACCGGCACCACGCTCACCGACGCGGATCTACCTCTCTTCCCCACCGTCAACCGGCACGGCGCGATCGGCGACCGCGCCATGTCCGGGCGGGCGGTCGCCGAACTTGTCAAGCGTTATGCCGCCAGGGCCGGGCTGGACCCCGACCTGTTCTCCGGACATTCGCTGCGCGCCGGCTTCGCCACACAGGCCGCGCTCGGCGGCGCCAGCGACCGCGAGATCATGCGTCAGGGACGCTGGACCAACCCGCGCACCGTTCACGGCTACATCCGCACCGCCAACCCCCTGGAAGACAACGCGGTGACCAAGCTCGGATTGTGAGCCCGGAATCAGGATGAATCGCATTGAATGCAACACCGCATTCTCGCGATGAAGGCTGCGACGCACATCGAGAGCAATTGCCACCCTCGCGGGTCACCGCGAAAATCGCGCCCCGCTTGATTACATTTTCCGGCCGTGCACGGGGTCCGCCTGCCTCGTGGGCGCGTCTACTAATTTCCGGGGCGGCACCGACCTCGGGGCACGTCGCCATGACCAGCGGCGGTCGAACAGTCGGCGGACGGAGCGGAACACAGTAGCCATCTGTGACATATCCCGTTGCGCAAGAAGTCATTTCATGGCCCTCGTCAATCGAGTCGGCACTGCCGACTCCCTGACCTGGGATATGACAGAACGAGTGCGTCAATTTGAACCGAAGGCCACCTGCTCGACTTTCTCGTTTGCGCGAAGCGGCATTTTATGTCCGCTGCGACAGGCCGATACCGTCGAATTCACGGAGTGGAATTTTCGGTCGGCCGAAGAGTGCGCGGCCGCATTGCGTGCCGGTGACGTAACCTCGGCGGAACTGACCGACGAAGCGATCGCTCATATCGAGCGGGACGGCAAGGTGGCGGCCGGCGTTCTTTCGTAGCGGCCGGCGACGGTGCGGGGTTGTTCGAGCCGGTTGATACCGCGGCGAGCATGTTGCGTGCCGGTAGATAGCGGGTCGAACGCCGGTGGCCGGCCTGGCAAGCGGCGGCGGCCGGCCCTTGTGAGGTGAATGGCGTTCACCTATGGTGGTGAACGCCATTCACCTCCGAGAGGGTTTCGCTGTGCCCATTGATTCGCATCCGTCGACGTCTCCGACTGCCGACCGTGGCGTCATGGCCGTTCTGGCGGCTGGTGGCATCGTCACCACGCTGGTGCAGACCGCAGTCGTGCCGCTGCTGCCGCAACTGCCCCGGCTGACCGGCGCGGCACCGGTCGATGTCGGGTGGGTGGTCACACTTACGCTGCTGACCGGCGCGGTCGCCACCCCGCTGCTTGGGCGTGCCGGGGACATGTACGGCAAGCGGTCGATGCTTCTGCTCGCGCTCGGGGCACTCGCCGTCGGGTCGCTGGTGTGCGCATTCGCCTCCACCCTCCCGTGGCTGTTGGTAGGGCGGGCGCTGCAGGGTGTGGGCGCGGCGGTGGTGCCGCTGTCGATCAGTTTCCTGCGGGGTGTGCTGCCGCCGCAGCGGACGGGTTCCTCGGTGGCGCTGATGAGTTCGACGGTGGGCATCGGCGCGGCTCTTGGTCTGCCGCTGGCCGCGCTGTTGGTGCAGTACGCGGACTGGCACGCGATGTTTTGGGCCATGACCATGCTCTCGACGGGTGTGCTCGCCCTGGCGTGGCGGCTGCTGCGGAAAGAGCTGGTCCGGTCGCCGGGGCGTTTCGACCTACTCGGGGCGTGCGGGCTGAGTGCGGGGCTAGTGTTCTTGCTGCTGGCTTTGTCGAAGGCAGGTGAGTGGGGCTGGGGCAGTTGGCGGGTTCTGGGCCTGTCGGGGGCGGCGCTGCTGATCCTGACGGGCTGGACTGTCCACCAGCGCCGCGTGTCGCGGCCACTGGTGGACGTGCGCCTCGCGATGCGTCCGGCGGTTCTGCTGCCCCACCTGGCCGCGTCGCTGGCCGGGTTCGCCTTCTACGCCAACTCCCTCGTCACCGCGCAACTGGTCCAGGCGCCCCGGGTCACCGGGTACGGTCTAGGGCTCTCGGTGGTGGCGGCGGGTGTATGCCTACTGCCCAGCGGTGTGATCATGGTGTTGTGTGCTTCCTTGTCCGCCCGCCTGTCCGCCGCCCGCGGGGCCAAGGCCACCCTCACCCTGGGCACGATGATCATCGCGGGCGGCTATGGCCTACGCATCGCCGACAGTCGGCAATTGTGGGCGGTCATCGTGGGCGCGGCCGTGGTCTCGGTCGGCACGGCACTCGCCTACTCCGCCCTGCCCCTGCTGATCATGCGGGCGGTGCCGCTGGAGCAGACCGCCGCAGCGAACGGCCTCAATGTTCTCATGCGCACCATCGGGCAAGCCTTGTGCAGCGCGGTGGTCGCCACCGTGCTGGCCCAGCACACCCGCCCGTTCGCCGACACGGCGGGCGTGGCCGTGGCGGCGCCGACCCTGAACGGGTACCGGATGGCCTTCGCCGTCGCAGGCGCGGTCGCTCTGCTGGCCTGCGCGGCCGCCTGTCTCGTCCCGCGCCAGCCGCGATCCGCGCCGTCCCTCCTCCAGGAGCCTGAACAAGATGTCCGACCCGAACTCCCCCTCTCCGCGCAGTGCCCGCCTGCGATCGAGGTCCATAGATCCGCCGAAGCCCGACCCGGCCCAGGACCGGTCGGCACGACCGCGTGATGCCGACGCCCGCCGTGCGGACATCCTCGCCGCAGCCCGGCGCGCCTTCGCACGCCACGCCTACGCCGACACCACCATCGCCGCCATCGCCGACGACGCAGGCGTGAGCCCGGCGCTCGTGATGAAGTACTACGGCACCAAGGAACACCTGTTCACCCAGGTCTTCACCTTCGACGCCGACGCCACCGCCCTCTTCGACGCCCCCTTGGACCGCCTCGCCCGGCACATGGTCTTGCATCTGATCGCCACCCAACGCGGAAAGACCCGCGACCCGATCCTGCGCATCGCCTTCTCCCGCCACCACTTGGAACTCGGCGGGCAGGCACGAGCCAACTTCCGCACGCAGGTCATCGACGCCCTCGCCGCCCGCCTCCCTGGCCCGGGCGCCCCGCTGCGAGCGGAGATGGCCATCGGTGTGCTGCTCGGCCTCGGCGCCCTCTACGCGACCGTCCAAGCCGACCAGCTCACCCAACTGGACCCCGACGAAGTCGCCGACCTGTACGTCCCACTCCTGCAACCCCTGCTCTGCGGCGAGGCCCCGACGGGCAGCTGACCAGCGCGGGATTGGCCGAACCCCACTGGGTGGGGTGCCAGTGGCCTTGTGTAAGTGCCGTGGAGAGAAGCCCGTACCTGATATTTGCTGACGATATGCTGACTGAGTGCTGTCAGTCCAGGCGCCGATGCTGGCCGTCTCCGGACGGCCACCGCGGGAGCACGGCCGGTGGGCGCTGGAGATGAAATGGGACGGCATTCGCGCCCTCGCGCGGTGCCGGGCGGGGGAATGCCGGTTCTACAGTCGCAACAATCGGGATCTCAGTGGGTCATTTCCTGAGCTCACGGCGGTTCTCGCCGAACTGGGCGAGGGAGGTGAGCTGATCCTCGACGGGGAGATCGTGGCGCCGGATCCGAAGACGGGGGCGCCGTCGTTCGCTCGCCTGCAACGGCGGATGCATGTCGTCTCCCCCAGCCCGGAATTGCTGCGAGGATTCCCGGCGCAGTATCTGGCGTTCGATCTCCTGGCTGTCGAGGGTGCGTCCATCATGAACCTGCCCTACACCGAGCGTCGCGAGCGTTTGGCGGAACTGGCGCTGGACCGGCCTCTGGTCCGGACCCCGCCGTACTACCGCGATATCGACGCCGACACGCTGCTGGACGTCGCTCGCGAACACGGCTTGGAGGGAATAGTCGCCAAGCGTCTCGATTCGGCCTACTACCCCGGGCGGCGGTCTCCGTTGTGGATCAAGACGCCGCTGCGCAAGACGACCGAGGTCGTCGTAGCGGGCTGGCTGCCCGGTACGGGCCGTTTCTCCGCGACGTTCGGCTCGCTGGCGCTGGGTGCCTACGACGACAACGATCAGCTGGTGCACGTCGGCAATGTCGGCACCGGCTGGACCATGCGCGACCGCCGCTCGCTGCAAGTTCGCCTGAACGAGCTGTCCCGCTCCGACACGCCCTTCGACGTCCCTCCGCCGCGCGCGGTGGCGGCATCCGCCCACTGGGTCGAGCCGGTCCTCGTCGGCGACATCGAATATCGCGAAGCCACCTCCGAGGGCCTGCGCCACCCCAGCTGGCGCGGGCTGCGCCCCGACAAGTCTCCGCGTGAGGCGAAAATGCCTTTATAGAACCAAATGCACCGCTGTATTGCTGATTGCTCGCACCGTTTTGCTCGTAGATCGCTCGTCAGCGTAGGCGTACATCACCGCTGACTGGAACTGCGCTCCTGCCGATCCGCGTTCGGGTGGCGAATCGCTACCACGCGAAGTTCTGCGAGCGGGATTGACCTGGTCGTGCGGATCAGTACTCCCAGGGGTCGAGCCCCGCCTCGTATGCGGCTGCCTCGTCCTTGTCGTGCAGGAAACGCGGGTCCACCACGCCCTCGAGTGAAGTGTCGCTGATCGGTCCTGGATGCCACTCATTGCGCACGAGTTTCAGCAGGAACTCGGCCATTCCGCACGGATACACCGACCACTCGTGGTTCATGCGGGAGTACACCGCGACTGGCCATCGATCCGGGTCCTGGTCCGTCGTGATCCAGCACAGAGTGTCGGCCGCAGCTGTTCCGCCCCAGATGAGCAGGTCCTCCAGCCGATACCGGCCCCTGTCGGCGGGAGCCCACTCGTTGACCCCCTTGTCCGCGAGCGCTGCCTGCGAGAGCCTCGATACCTTCACCATCCGCGCCTCCTCCGAGGAGACGACAGGGGTGAACACGACGACCATCTCCTCGATCGTGCCGCTGCCGAAGGCTGCAACGAAGGACCGATAGTCGGCCGGAAAAGCAGTTTCGTAGATCTTCTCCGCCGCACTCCAGTTGACGGTGTCCCCGCAGGTCGGCCCGATGCACGACAGCACTTCTCCGAGGCCCGCCATGGCGGGCTGATCCTCACTCACGCTTCAGTTCCCATCGAGTCGGTGCCCCACCATGTTGTGGCATTGTTTGTCCTTCAGGCTGTGCATCTCTCGTCGGGGCGCGCCATATCCGCCCGGTTTCGGCGAATGCTACTGCACCCCTATGACCTATCCGTCGACGCGAATGGAACGGAAGCCTGGAGCCAGGCGATCTCCCGCAAATGTCAGCGCCGGGCGCCTCGCTGCTCACTGGGCCCGGCGCTGACCGATTCAGTCAGCGCGCTATGCGGCTACTTAAGACTGGTGTCAGGGCTTGATCCCGGCCAGGATCGAGTCCCAGGTGCCCGGTGGGAGGCTCCCTATGTGGCTGCCCCCGGCTCGTTCGGTGTGGCTCACTAATGGCCTGCGTCCCATCGGGTTACCGTGCGGGTGTGGCTGGAAAAGGTCTGCCCTGGCTCGAAGTAGCGGTGCCCTTCCCGCACGGACACCCAGTTCGTTCGGACTTCTGGAAGGACGGCGGGCGCAGGTGCGGGTGTTCGCCACCGGCAACGGCTACGTGATGTCCGGTTCCGGGTCGGCAGTGCTGCCACCGCAGTCGAATGCGTCGTCGGCCGAGTCACCGTCGCGGGTCGGCTCCGCCCGAAGCAGTTGCGGCTGAGCCCGATCGCGCCGATCTTGCCCTCCTCGCGCAACGTGATCAGGTCGCGAGTTGATCGTCGAGGTCGACGACCTGGTCGCCGGAGGCCCGTAGGCCAGGCCCGGCATCGAGCGGCCGGTCGGTGTGCCTAGCGGCTCGGGGAACCAACCTCTTCAGAGGAAAACGCGAGCGATCTCCAGCCACCGCCGTGCGTCCGCGCCCACCGCGGTGAGGTCGGTTTCGGCCAGGGACCTGCGCTGGGTGAATGTAGCCGCCGACCGTGCCACGCAGCCGACGCATCCGGAAATCCCGCGGAACCGGGTGGTCCGCCCCAGCCTGTCCGGCCGGGGCGGACCTGCACCGGTTCCGCGCCCGCGCGCTCAGACGGTCGCGACCGGAGCCCCTGCGCCGGTCGCGACGACCCGGCGACGCCGCCTCGGCGCCAGTAGGGTCGGGTGCTTCACGGACCAGGCCGCGAGCGAGCAGATCAACTCCTTCACGCGGGCGGCCTTGCGGCCCACGTCGACCTTGGAGGTCGGCTGATCCTCCTTGGTCACCTTCTGCACGATGGCATCGCGGCGGCCGAGGCTGATGCACTGGCTGTTGTAGCCGATGGGGGCATCGGGAATCTCACGTCCGGTCAGCCGAGCGGCAATGGCATCGGCGCCCAGCCAGGCCATCGGGGAGGCGGTGGCGCAGCCCATGCGCAACGTCCTGCCACCCACTCCCGCGGCGTGCGCGGCATCGCCGACGGCGTATACATCCGGGTGCGAGACCGAGCGCTGGGTAGCGTCGACGACGATCCGCCCGGTCTCGGAGACGGTCAGAGTGCTGGCGGCCGCGATCGGGTGCACGGCGAATCCCGCTGTCCAGACGGTCATTTGCGAAGGGATCTGCGCTCCCGATCGGGTGACCACGCCATCTTCGGTGACCCTTATGACGTCGGCGTGCTCGTGGACGGTGATACCGAAGCGTTCGAACGCGCCGCGCAGGTGGCTCTGCGCCTTCTCGTCGAGCCAGTCGCCGACGCCGCCGCGCGCGGCCATCGCGACCTTCAGATCCGGGCGCGCCTCGGCGATCTCGGTGGCGACCTCGATACTGGTCAGGCCACCACCTACGATCAGCACGGTCTCGCCCGCCCGCAGCCGGCTCAGACGTTCCCGCAGCCGCAGCGCCGCCTGCTTGCTCGCCACCTGGTGGGCGTGTTCGACAACGCCGGGCACGCCGAAATCGGCGACGGTGCTGCCAAGGGCGTAGACGAGTGTGTCGTAGGCGAGGGTCTCGGCCCCCTGATCGCCGATCAGTTCGACGGTCTTGCGGTCGGCGTCGACCGAATCGACCCATGCGATGCGCACCTGGACGCCGGTGCCCGCGAACATCTTCCGCAGTGGACGAACCGGCAGGTCCTGCCCGGCGGCGAGCTGGTGCAGGCGCACCCGTTCGACGAAGTCGGGATCGGCGTTGACCAGGATGATCTCGACGTCGTCGCGGTGCAGTCGCTTGGCCAGGCGGCCGGCTGCGGTGGCTCCGGCGTACCCGGCTCCGAGGACGACGATGCGGTGCTTCATGGTGTTGCTCCTGTCTCGGTGGGTTCGGAGCTTGAACCGGACAGCCGCACGAATGCTGACAGGAGCAGGGTGTGATGTGGGTCACCATAAATCGGGCAGGGGTTCTCCCGGCGCGTAGGTGGCCCACTGGCGATTGGCGAATGCCAGCTTGTCGGGGTTGACGTGGGCGTGCATGGCGGCGATGCCGTCGGCGGTCACCTCCAGCACCACGACGCCGACGATGCGATCCTCGGCCACCAGGATCAGCGCGGGCCTGCCATTGACGATCGCGGCGAAGGGTGTGGGCTTGCCGCCGAGCTTGTCCCACTTGGCACCCGTAGGTTTGATGGCCAGCCGCACGAACATCGCGATGCGCTCGGCGCCGACGAGCGGCCTGTTCAAGGTGGCGAAGAAGGCGCCGCCGTCACCGATGATGGCGGCGTCATCGGTGAGTAACCGCACCAGCTCGTCGGTTCGGCCGCTGACCGCCGCGGCCAGGAATTCCTCCACGATCCGGCGCGCGGCGGTCTCGTCCACCTCGATACGCGCCCGTTCCACGGCCAAGTGCTGTTTGGCGCGGCGATAGACCTGCTGGCAATTGGATTCGGTGATGTCGAGCAGGTCGGCGATCTCGTGGTGCGAGTAGCCGAACGCCTCGCGCAGTACATACACCACGCGTTCCTTGGCGGTGAGCCGTTCCATGAGCGTGAGCATGGCGATCGACACCGATTCGCGTTGTTCGACGGTGTCGGCCGGGCCCAGCATCGGGGCGCCGGCCAGCAGCGGCTCCGGAAGCCATTGCCCCACATAGGTTTCCCGGCGCGCACGGGCGGAGGTGAGCTGGTTGAGGCAGAGATTGGTGAGCACCTTGGTCAGCCACGCCTCGGGCGTCTCCACGTATTCGCGGTCGGCGGCCTGCCAGCGCAGATACGTCTCCTGCACCGCGTCCTCGGCGTCGCCGGCCGAGCCCAGCAAGCGGTAGGCGATCGCTTCCAGGCGACCCCTGGAGCGTTCGAACAGATCGGCCTCGCGCGTGAGCAACATGTCGGTCATGGTCGGCCATGCGCACCGGTCGTGTCCAGCGGTAGCGGTCCCCAACCAGCTTGCTCGGAGGCGTCGCGCACGTGCCGGCCGCGACCGGGAACTCGCACTCGCCGACAAGCAGCTCATGCTTCAGCACAACGCTCGGGGGCGTATCCGGCTTCGACATGCACAGTGCCGCCGGCACAATATTGTTCGGTCGAGTCACGGTCGCAGGCCAGGACCGGTGGACTGAACGCGTTCGTCCTCGAAGTCCAGCCGGTAGACCGCGGGCATCGGCATGGCGCGGCTGAATGCCCAGTCGACCTCGCCGCGACCGAACGCGATCAGCGCCCGGGAGATGAACGTCCCGTGGCTGCCCACGACGACGGTCCGGCCGCGGTGCCGGTGCGCCAGCGTCGTCAGGATCGCCGCGGCCCGGTCGGACAACTGTCGCAGGCTCTCGCCACCGGGCCTGGCGAGCGACGGCTCGGCCCAGCTTTCACAGTAGTAGCGCGCATAGTCGGGTGTCGGGCCGATCCCGGACTCCCACTCGCGCAGATCGTGGTCGGTTTCGATGGGCAAGCCGGTGCGACGTGCGAGCGGTTGGATGGTTCGGACTGCGCGGAGGTAGGGGCTGGAGAAGATCACGGTGGGCGACAGGGCTGCCAGGTCGGTGACCAGCAGCTCGGCTTGTTGTTCGCCTGCCGCGGTCAGTGACCGCTCGTAGTCGCCCGGCCCTCCCGCGCGAGGGGTGAACGGCTCAGCGTGACGGACCAGGACGAGAGTGGAGCGGGCAGTGTGCCGGGTAGCGATTCGTCGCACCACATCGGGAAGCAACGTGTGTTCGGCGTGCAGCACCCGCGCGCCGAGTGTCTCGACGGTGTCACCCGGCTGGACCGGTACCTCTACCTGGGCGATGATCTGTCCGGTGTCGTATTCGTCCGAGACGAGGTGGACGGATACGCCGCTGACGGGATCTCCGGCGTCGAGGACGGCTTGATGCACGTGCCCGCCGTACATACCGGGGCCGCCGTGTCGGGGCAGCAGTGCGGGGTGGACGTTGATGATCCGTCCGGAGAACTCCGCTCTGGTGCGCGGCCCGATCTTCTTCAGGTATCCGGCGGTGACCACCCAGTCGGCCGAGTGCTCGACGAGCGCGGCGCGGATGGCTTCGTCGGGGTCGTCGTGGGTGCGTCCGGACAGGTGGCGGGCGGGAATCGCGTTGTCGCGGGCGTAGCGCAGCGCACCGGAGTCGCTGTTGTTGCTGATGACGAGCACGATCCGGAACCGTGCGTCCGCCACAAGGGAAGCTCGGTGCAGCGCACGCAGATTGGATCCGTTGTGGGAGGCGATCACCGCGACGCGAAGTTCCGGCACGGCTTCGTAGTCTGGCACAGCGAATTCGCCATGGTCGGTGTGATCGACGCTGGGCGTCGCGGAGGGCGCAGCGGCCGGGTTCGCTTCTCTGCTGCGGGTTGCGAACTCGAACGGCCGGGCCACAGGCAGGTCAGCGAAGGTCTTGCGGCCGGTGGGCGTGATCTTCGACGGATGCGGGCCACTGATCGATCCGAGCCTGCGGGGTGCGGCGGCGGGATCGCAGGAGGTCGCGGAAGCCGCGATCGGCGCGCAGTTGCGAATGTGCGCGTGCCGCATAGTGTTCGACGTGGCGGGCGGTGGGATGCCTGCGCCGGGCTTCGGCGAGCCATCCGGTGGCTTGGCGGAGGGCTTCGGTGCGGGTAAGGGGTGGGTCGGTGGGGAGCAACAGGGTGGCGTGGTCGGGGTCGACGACGATCGCGGAGCCGAGGTGTTGCAGGCAGCGGCCGATGCCGAGGTCGTCGTCGAGGGCGCGGTAGGCGGTCAGGGCGAGCTGCCAGCAGCGCAGGGCTCGGCGGGGTTCGCCGCGGGCCCACCACATCGTGCCCATGGTCTCGTGGGTCTGCGCGCGTCCGTCGGGATCGAGGCCGGCGCGGGTGAGGGACTCGGCGAGTTCGAGACGATCCTGCGCGGCGTCGAGGCGTCCTTGCCGGATGTGCACGACGGCGAGATTGATCAGGGCGCACACCTCACCGGCGACGTCGTCACGCGGCAGCAGCCACCACGCGGTCTCCAGCTGCTCGGCCACCTTGTCCAGCACCGGCGAGCCGGCGTCCAGCTCCCGCAGCGCCGCCTGATGCTCCCAGCGGGCGGCCAAGCTCGTCGACAATCGCCGCGGCCGGTAGCCGCGCGGCCGCTCGGTGAGCCGTCCCGCCCGCAACAACAGCAGATCGCGGTTCAGCTCGTCGGTTTCGGGAAGCGAGCACAGATCGTCGGCCACTCCGCGCCCGTTCTCCCCCAGGCCGATACGCGCGTACCACACGTCCAACGCGTTGCCGATGTCGACCAGGTGCGCGACGGCCGCCGGAGGATAATCCACGCCTCGAGCCGGTGGATCCGGAGAATCCGGTGGATTCACTCGAGCCGCGCACGCGTCCACCAGGGCGCGCAGGTACGGTTCCTCGGTTTCGAACCAGCGGCGAGCGCCCACCGCGAAGCGCCGTGACTCCAGCGCGATGGCCCAGCGCCCCGCGCGGTCGGCGTAGTGGTGCAGCAGCGCGGTGAGCGCCGCGGCCCACTGCGGTCCGGCGGTGACCGTCGCTCGATCCGGCAGCCTGGGCACTTGTCGCACGCACCACCGCTGGGCACCGTGCCCGGCGAGAATTCCGCGGCGGTGCAGACCGTCCAGCAGTCTCGCCGCGGTGCGGGCCGAGGGTTCCCGTGCCAGCGGCAACCGTCCCGGCGTGTCCCGAATGGCGTTGAGCACCGCCAGCAGCGCGACGGTTTCATAGTCGTGCACCGGCAGGTCCCGCAGGACCGCGGCGATGAGATGCCCGTCGAGCGCCGCGACCGTCCGTCGCGGCGGCGCGGCTTCCCGCGGCCTCCGGTCCGCGAGCGCGGGGCCCGGCTCGATGAGACCGGCGATGAGGTCCATGTCGCGGGCGGTGCGCATCTTGGTGCGATACCCGCGTGCGAACCGGTACAGCGCGTAGGTCGCCGCCGCGGCGATGAACAGCACCGACAACCAGCGCAGCGGCCCGTTGAAGAACTGCACGACGGCGTTCTCGCCGAACGAATTCACCACCAGGGTGCGCACCAGTTCGAACAACACCGTGTAGGCGACCAGCGACGCGGTGCCGAGGAACCCGATCCAGATCGAGGATCTGGGTGTGGCGGTCTGCCCGACCGGTTCGGTGTGCTCGGTCGAGGTGCTCACCCGATTCCTCCCTCGCCGCCGGCGGCTCGCGTCATCGCAGCACTCCACCGGTCAGGCCCGGCACCACCCAGCGCCGCCAGGTCACCAGCAGCAGCGCCACCGGCAGCACGGCCGACGCCAGCGATCCCGCGGCCAGTTGCGCGCTGTTCTCGCCGAATTGCCGTGCTTCGCCCCACAGCAGCAGCGACCACGGGCTCGCGCCCGCTCCGCTGACCACGAGGCCGATGAAGAAGTCGTTCCACACCTGCACGAACTCCAGTACCGCCACCGCTCCCAGCGCGGGTCCGGAGGAGGCCAGCACGCGCTGGGCGATGGTCCCCGGACTGGCCAGACCGTGCAGTGCGTCCGCGGCGGTGCTGCCCGGCGGGGACAGCATCGCGCCGCGCAGCACGAGGATGGCGATCGGCAGTCCGGCGGCGGCGTGCACGAGGATCAGCGGGATGCGGGTTCCGGACAGTTCGTACGTGTCGACGAGACCGTCGATCGGCCCGAGGTAGGTCTGCGCGGGCGTCACCGCCAGCACCACCAGCGCTACGACGGCCAGTCGTGCGGCGGTGCCGTTGGGTCGCAGCGCGGCCAGCCGGTAGGCCACCGGCGCGGCGGCGGTGACCACGACCACCGTGACGATCCCCGCGACCCAGGCGGTGGTCTGCAGCGAACGCCACAGTCCGTCGTCACCCGACACCAGAGCTATGGCCGAGAAGCCGAAGCCGTCGTGCGTACGCAACCCGGTATAGGCGAGCACGCCGATCGGGTACAGCACCAGCACCGACACCAGCACGATGCCCGCCGCCCGCACCGGACCGATGCGCCGCCGTCCCGCCACCGAGATCGCGCGCACCGCCGACCAACTCGCGCGGTGATGGCGTACGTCCACTTGCAGCAGCCAGGCGACCGCGCCCACGAGTACAGCCAGCGGCAGCGCGTAGGCCGCCGCCGCGCCGGGTTCGGCGTCGGCGGCCAGCCGCCACCAGTGCACGGTCGCGCTGTCGACCTGGTATTCGAGCGCCCCCGGCACCCCGATCAGCACCACGTCGAACACCCGCGCGGCCGCGACGCCGACGGCCAGTCCGGCGATCAGCAGCACCGGCCGCAGCAACTCGTACAGCCGGACCGCCAGCGGTCTGCCGTCGTCGCGGTAGAGGTACCCGGCGCGCGCCGGATCGGCTTCGATCGCATGGATTCCCGCGCGGAACAGCGCGGTGAGGAAACCCAGCCAGGTCCACAGGAACGCCGACCCGAGCATCGCCGCCAGCCACCACCGGTAGAGCCCGACGTCCTCGATGTCCAGCCACCGCGCGCCGTTGCCGAAGATCACCCGGAACGCCACCCCGGACACGAACGCCGACACCCCGAACGGCACGATCAGCGGCAGCCACAACCAGCGCGCCGCCCGGCCCCACCAGGCGATCGCCAGCGCCACGAGCAGCAGCCCGATCCCGAACGCCACCCACAACAGTGTGCGCAGGTACGCGCCGCGACCGTCGGCGTTCATCGTGCCGCCCAGCAGCCACAGTCCGGCGATCGTGGCACCGATCGACGACGGCCACAGCAGAATTCGGATCCACGGCACACCCCGCCGCCTGCGCAGCGCGGCGGGCAGCAGCGCACCGGTCGCCGCGACCGCGCACGCGAGCACCGACAACGGGCTGGCCCGGGCGGCGATCAGCACGGTCCATCCCGCCGGTAGCACCAGCAGCGCCACCGTCAGCAGCGTCGCTGGCAGCCCGGCCACCCAGCCCAGCCAGCGCCGTGGCCTGCCGCCCGCGACCAGCGGCCCGCGCATGCGGCGGGTGGCCAGCTCGATGCGCAGACCGTTGACGTCGAAATCCGGAGGCATCGTCATCGGCCCCGCCGATCGACGTCGTCCAGCGCGGCGATGGCACGGTCGGTGGCCTCGGTCGTTCGTGCCTGCCCGCCATCGCCGATCGCGATGAGGAACTCCGTCAGCACCCGCCACAATCCTTCCCGTCCGCCCACCGGCCCGATCCGGTCGGACAGATCGAAGGTGCTGCGCGCGGCGAGCTCACCTGCCGAGGGCGCCAGCAGCGGCGAGTAGTCCGCCTCGGTGCGCAGGTTCGGGGCGAGAAAGCCGCCGTAGCGCTCGATCCACGGCAGGGGGGCGCGAGCGGCGGCCAGTTTCTCGACCAGTTCGTCCGCGCGCGGGGTCGCCTGCCGCGTCACCACGATCACGTCACCGCCGACGATCTTCGGCCGCCCCGGCGCGGTGTCCACCGGCGGGAAGGCCACCACCCCGACGGCGTCGTCGATCTCGCGCCCGGACGCGCGGACCGCGCTGCGCACGATCGGTTCGGCGAAGTCCGGCGCCACGACCGCCGCGGCCCGGCGATGCTGGAACACCTCTCGGATGGCGTCGGAGAACTGCCTGGTCAGCGCGACGCCGACGCCACCAGGGAACGCGTGCCGCTGTCCCCACAGAATCCCCAGATGACCGAAGGCGGCCCGCACCGCCGGGTTGTCCCATTCCCGTTCCCGGTGGTTCTTGGAGGCCAATTCGTCGTAGATGCGGGGTGATTCGGCGAGCAGGACGTTCTCGAAGAAATCGGTGAGCACCCAGCCGTCGGCGGCGGCCAGCGCCAGCAGGCGGGTCGGCGTCTGCGCGAGCACCTCCATCCGGTCGACCCAGCCGTCGAGCGTCCATGCCGCCGGCTCACCCAAGCCGTGGGTGTCGAACTGTTGGCGGTCGAACCACACCAGCGATTTGTCCGCGGCTTTGAACGGCACACCGTAGAGCCGACTCTGGTAGCGCAGCAACAGTTGCCAGGGTTGGGCGTAGCGGGTGCCGAGTTCATCGGCCCACACCGTCTCGGCGAGGGGCCGCAGTTTGCCCGCGTCGGCGAGTTCGCGCACCCGCCCGGCTTGCGGAAGCAGCACCACGTCCGGCGCGGAGCGGCCGCCTGCGGTGAACGCGGTGTCGGTGTTGTCGCCGAGGGGGATGACCTCGACCTCGAAGCCGAGGTCCAGCTCGTCCAGGACGGCGTGGAAGGCGGCGAGTTCCTGGCCGCTCCAGGACACGCCGACGCGCACCGCGTCCGAGCCGCCCAGCAGCACCTCCGGCGCGCACGCGGCAGCCAGCGGGAGGACCATTCCCGCTTGCAGCACCGCTCTGCGCGTCCCCATCGACCCCCGATGTCATTGCGTGCCAGTCGAACTCGATTATGCGTCAGAGCCGTCGCGCCGGTGGCCGCTTTGAAAACTCTCGTGCGCGGGCGCGGACGCCTCTGCTAGCGTCACCGGCATGGAGCGCGCAGCTGTGACGACGACGCCGGAATTCGTCCCGGCGCGCTGATCCACGTTCATTCCAGCTCCGGGGCGAGTGCCCCGGGGTTTCGTCTCGTGGTCACTCGCCCTGTGTCGACGAGGAGACCATCATGCCCGACCACCGCGGCCTCGGCCGTGCGCTGCATCTATTCGATACCGACCCGCTCATCGGCGCGGGACTGCCGTTCTGGCTGCCGGACGGCGCGGCCGTGCGCCACGCTCTCGAGGATTACATCCGCGCCGCCGAACGCCGCGCGAGCTACCACCACGTGTATTCGCCGGTGCTCGGCAAACGTGAACTCTACGAATTGTCCGGACACTGGGAGCATTACCGCGACGAGATGTTCCCGCCGATGGATCTCGGCGGTGAGCAGGTGGTGCTGCGCCCGAGCCTGTGTCCCCATCACGCGCTGCTGTTCCGCTCCCGTGCGCACAGCTATCGCGAATTACCCCTGCGCATAGCGGAATTGGGTGGCATGTATCGCTCCGAGCTCTCTGGCGTGCTGGGCGGATTGACCCGGGTGCGCGGGATCCAGCTCAACGACGCGCATATCTTCTGCACCCTCGATCAAGCCGCCGACGAGGTCGCCGCAGCGCTGGCGATGATCGCCGACGCCTATGCCGCACTGGATATCCGCGCCGCCCGCTACCGGTTGTCGCTGCCCGGTCGCGGCGGGAAATACGTTGCCGCTCCGGGTTTGTGGGAGCGGTCGACCGCCGTGCTCACCGCCGCCTTGGACGAGCGCGGCCTGCGTTACGACGCGGTGGACGGCGAAGCCGCGTTCTACGGCCCGAAGATCGACGTGCAGGTGCGCGACAGCGCGGGACGGGAGGCCACTCTGTCCACCGTGCAGGTCGATTTCCATCAACCGGAGCGGTTCGATCTGCGCTACACCGGCGCCGACGGCGTCGCGCACCGTCCGGTCATGGTGCACCGCAGCATCATCGGCAGCATCGAACGGGCCGTGGCCCATCTGATCGAATGCCACGGTGGCCGGTTCCCGGCCTGGCTGGCGCCGACCCAGGTGGTCGTGCTGCCGGTGACCGAGGCCCAGCACTGCGCGGCCGCCCGATTCGAACGCCGTTGCCGCGAGAGCGGGCTGCGGGTGGCGGTCGCGCCGCCGGATCGCGGCAGCCTCGCCGCTCGCATCCGGGAGCACCGGCTCGCGCCGTATCAGGCGATCATCGGCGCGGAGGAATTCACCGCCGACCGTGTGGCGTTGCGGCTGCGTGACGGCCGCCGCCTCGACCCGTTGCCCGCCGCCGAAGCGCTCGACCGCATCGCCGCTCTGCTCGCCGCCCACAGCGCGGCATTGTGGGACGACTGCTGACGGGATCGCGGCGGCAACCCGGGTCGGCATGATGTGAGCCTTGCCACAACGTGGTACGTGCGCGTACCGTACGGGTGGTACATCGAAGTACCACACGAGGAGGTGGGCGTATGCCCGCTGTGCGACTTCCCGACGGGCCATCCACCCCGCCGATCGTGCAGAACCTGCAGATCCTGACGGGGCGCACCCGGACCTGGCGGCGCATGCACGACCGTTACGGGTCGGCCTTCACCATCCAGATGCCCCGATTCGGGCGGTCCGTCGTACTCGCCGACCCCGCCGAGATCAAAGCCCTGTTCACCGCGAGCGCCGACCTCGTCGACAACATCGACATCAACCTCGGTCAATTCCTCGGTCCCGGTTCGCTGTTCGCGCTCAGCGGGAACGAACACCGCAAGCAGCGCAAACTGCTCACCCCACCCTTCCACGGCCGCAGGCTGACAGTGTACGAATCGCTCATCGAAGAGGAAGCCGTCCACGAGATGGCGTCCTGGCCCTCGGGCCGCGAGTTCGCGACGATGGACTCGATGATGCGGATCACGCTGAACGTGATCCTGCGCGCGGTCTTCGGCGCCGAAGGCGCGGATTTCGAAGAACTGCGCCGACTGCTGCCCAGACTCGTCCTGATCGGCTCCGGTCTCGCCGCGATCCCGGTTCCCCAGCGGGCGCTGGGCCGGTTCGGCCCCTGGGCCCGCTTCGCGGCCTACCGCCGCCGCTACGACGAGATCGTCGGACAACTCATCGACCGCGCCGCGAGCGAGCGGATCGAGGAGCGCGACGACGTGCTCGCGATGATGCTGCAAGCACGCTACGACGACGGCTCGGCCATGTCACACAGTGAGATCGCCGACGAATTGCTGACCCTGCTCACCGCCGGACACGAGACGACGGCGACGACGCTGTCGTGGACGATCGAGCGGCTGCGCAGGCACCCGGATATCCTGCGCCGCTTGGTCGCCGAAGCCGATGCAGGCGGATCACAACTGCGCGAGGCGACGCTGCTGGAGGTGCAGCGCGTGCGGCCGGTCATCGACGCGACGTTCCGGCAGGTCCGGGCCGAAACCCTGCAGCTGGGCCGGTGGACCCTGCCCAAGGGCCAGAAGGTCGTAGCCAACATCCGGTTGATGCACGACAACGAGGAACTCTTCCCGAACGCCCGCGCCTTCGACCCCGACCGGTTCGTCGGCGTCCGTCCTGGCACATTCAGCTGGATCCCGTTCGGCGGCGGCAGCCGCCGCTGCATCGGCGCCGCGTTCGCCACCATGGAGATGAACGTCGTGCTGCGCACGCTGCTGCGCGATTTCACGCTCGAACCCACCGATGCCCGCGACGAGCGCACGCACTTCCGCGGCGTCGCGCTCGTCCCGGCCGAGAAGGGCCGCGCCGTGGTGCGCCGTCGCACACCGCCGTCCAGTGGGCGAGCGCTCGACCGCGCCGCCGAGGCGGCGGTATGAGCGAGCAGTTCGCCGAAGTCGGCGGCGGCGTCACCCTCGCCTACCAGCAGCACGGCTCCGGCGGTGTCCCACTGCTGTTGATCGCCGGATTGGGTCAACAGTTACACGAGTGGCCCGACGGGTTGTGCGAGCTCTTGGTCGCGCGCGGCTGCCAGGTCGTCCGTTTCGACAACCGGGACGTCGGCCGCTCGACGCACGCGAATTTCCCGCCACCGGCGCCGGTGCAGATGCTGCGGCGGCGCTGGCATCGCGAGCAGTACACGCTGGCCGATCTGGCCGCCGACACCGTCGGATTGCTCGACGCGCTCGAGCTGCCCTCGGCGCATCTGGTCGGCATGTCGATGGGCGGAATGATCGCCCAGACCGTCGCCGCCCACCATCCCGCCCGGGTCGCATCCCTGACCTCGATCATGTCCACCACCGGCGCCGCGCGGGTCGGCCGCCCGGCCTGGTCGACCTGGCGGTTGATGTTCGCCCGACCGGCACGCACCCGCGACGAGCACATCGATCGCACCGTGCGCATGTACCGGCACATCCGCTCGGCCGGATACCCCTTCGACGAGTCCGCCGTGCGCGCGCGAGCCGCCCGCACCTGGGATCGCGACCCCGGGCCCGCAGCGGGCGTCGGCCGGCAATTGGCGGGCATCGTGAAATCCGGTGACCGGACCCACGAACTGCGCGCGGTCACCGCCCCGACCTTGGTGCTGCACGGCGACCGTGACCGGATGGTCGCCCCGACCGGCGCCGGCGCCACCGCTCGCGCGATCGCGCACGCACGCCTGCACACCCTCGCGGGTATGGGCCACGACCTGCCCGCCGCGGTGTGGCCGACACTCGCCGACCTCATCCACGAACACATCCGCACGTCCGAAAGCAGGAGCATCGATGCCCCGCATCCGTAGGCCGTTATCCGGCCGCCCGGTCATGATCACCGGCGCGGCCTCCGGGATCGGGCGCAGCCTCGCCCAGTTGCTTTCCCGCACCGGCTCTCCCGTCGCGATCGCCGATATCGACCAGGCCGGGCTGAAGGAGACGGCGGCGTCGCTGACCGGGCCGGTGCTGACCCGCGTCCTGGACGTGCGCGACGCGGCCGATCAGCTCGCCTTCGCCGACGAAGTCCGCGACTGGCTGTCCGCGCCGCTGGCCGCGGTGTTCAACAACGCCGGTGTCGCGGTCTCCTCCTCGGTGCTCGACGCCGTCGCCGAAGACGACGAATGGCTGCGGCGCATCAACTTCGACGGAGTCGTCAACGGCACCCGCGCCTTCCTGCCCATTCTCGTCGAGCAGGACCACGGCGTGATCGTCAACACCTCCAGCGTGTTCGGGCTGCTGGGCATGCCCAACCAAAGCGCCTACTGCGCGGCCAAATTCGCCGTCCGCGGATTCACCGACGCCCTGCGCCAGGAACTGCGCGGCACGGGTGTATCCGCGGTGAACGTCCACCCTGGCGGCATCAGCACCAACATCGCCCGCAACGCCCGCGTCCGCAAGGACCCCGAGGGCCGGGGCCGGACGCACGAGCAGATGGCGGCGGAATTCGAGACCATAGCACTGACCACGCCGCAGAAGGCGGCCGAAATCATCCGCCGCGGAGTGGAACACGGCAAGTCCCGCATCCTCGTCGGCCCCGACGCCTACCTGTTCGACGCCCTGGCACGGGTGACACCCACCCACTACTACGGAGTGGTCGCGCTGCTGGAGCGCAGCCTGCGCACCCGGGAACCGAAAGGAGCACGGGCATGAGCGAACACCTCGACGTCCTCATCATCGGAGCGGGCCTGTCCGGCATCGGCGCGGCCCACCACCTGCAGGCCGCCTTCCCGCACCGCACCTACGCGATCCTCGAAGCACGCGACACTCT
The DNA here is from genome assembly GCF_044548645.1 of Nocardia sp. NPDC051929. Taxonomy (NCBI): domain Bacteria; kingdom Bacillati; phylum Actinomycetota; class Actinomycetes; order Mycobacteriales; family Nocardiaceae; genus Nocardia; species Nocardia sp. NPDC051929. The sequence continues at coordinate 187,463 of NZ_JBIUCG010000010.1, forward strand.
CGGCGGTACCTGGGACCTGTTCCGCTACCCCGGAGTGCGTTCGGACTCCGACATGCACACCCTCGGATATCGATTCCGCCCGTGGACGCAAGCCGAAGCCATCGCCGACGGTCCCGCGATCCTGCGCTACATCCGCGAAACGGCCGCCGACGCCGGCATCGACCGGTTCATCCGGTACGGGCACCGGGTGACCGACGCATCCTGGTCCAGCGCCGAGTCACGCTGGAAGGTGTCGGCCGAACACGACGGCGGCACCCGCGAATTCACCTGCGACTTCCTGCTCGTGTGCAGCGGTTACTACCACTACGACGAGGGCTACACCCCGCAGTTCGCCGGCATCGGCGACTTCCGCGGACAGCTGGTGCATCCGCAGCACTGGCCCACCGACCTCGATCACGCGGGCAAGCGGGTGGTCGTCATCGGCAGCGGCGCCACCGCGGTCACCCTGGTACCCGCGCTGACCGACACCGCCGCGCACGTGACGATGCTGCAACGCTCCCCGACCTACATCCTGCCCGTGCCCGCCCGCGACGCCCTGGCCAACCGGCTGCGCGCACTCCTGGGACCGAAACGAGCCTACACCGTGGTCAGATGGAAGAACGTGCTGGTCAGCACACTGATCTACCAGCTGAGCCGACGGCGGCCCCGGCAGATGCGCAGATTCATCCGCAACCTGACCGTCAAGCAACTGCCCGCAGGCTACGACGTCGACACCCATTTCAAACCCGTCTACCAGCCGTGGGATCAGCGGCTGTGCCTGGTGCCGGACGGCGACCTGTTCCGCGCCATCCGCGACGGCCGCGCCACGGTGGTCACCGATCGCATCGACCGGTTCACCGCGACCGGGCTGCGCCTGGCATCCGGCCGCGAGCTCGACGCCGATGTGGTGGTGACCGCGACCGGGCTGCGACTGCTCGCGCTCGGCGGCCTGCGCCTCACGGTGGACGGACACGAGGTCGCACTGCAGCACACCATGGCCTACAAGGGCATGATGCTCAGCGGAGTGCCGAATTTCGCGTTCACCATCGGCTACACCAACGCGTCCTGGACGCTGAAAGCCGATCTGGTCAGCGAATTCGTCTGCCGACTGCTGCGGCACATGGACGCAGGCGGCTACCGGCAGACCACCCCGTGGCCCGACCCCGCCGTGACACCCACACCGCTGCTGGACTTCCAGGCCGGTTACGTATTGCGCGACATCGACCGATTCCCCAAAGCGGGTTCGCGGGCTCCGTGGCGGCTGGGCATGAGCTACGCCCACGACGTGCTCACCCTCCGCTACGGCCGCATCGATGACGGCACCATCCGCTTCACCCGCGGCGGCTCACCCTCCGACGACGACCAGGCGATGGCATCGGCACACGATTCCGGGCAATCCACGGCCTGACATCCGGCCGCGGACTCGGGCCGGACGCGACGAACCGAAAGGAGTAACTAACCTGATTCTCGTGACCCGCGCCGCGCCCGTACCCCGCACCTCCGCCGACAACGGCACGGATTCGGGGTTCCGCCGCCGCCTGCTCGACGCCATGGCCGCCGCCGTGCGCGAACGCGGCTACCAGGACTCGACCGTCGCCGACGTGGTTCGTTATGCCCGCACCTCGCGCCGCACCTTCTACGAGCACTTCACCAGCAAACAGGACTGCTTCATCGCCCTGCTGAGCGAGCACCACAAGGACATGATCCAGCGGATCGATGCCGCGGTCGACCCGCACATGGCTTGGCGCACCCAGGTGCGCCAAGCCATCGAAGCGTGGATACGCACCGCCCAGCAAGAGCCATCCCTCACTCTCAGCTGGATCCGTGTCGTTCCCGCCCTCGGTGACGACACGCGGCAGTTGCAGCGCGAGGTCGGCGAGTCGTTCGTGGCGCTCATCCAGAAGCTCGCCGACACACCCGAATTCGCGGCCGCCGGACTACGGCCGCCGTCCCGCCAAGTGGCGACCATCCTCTTCGGCGGCTTCCGCGAACTCATCGCCACCACCGTGGAAGACGGCGACGACATCGCGGACATCATCGACGTGGCAGTCGAATCCGCGATCGGGCTGATCGGCCCCCACCGCTAGCGCCCGGCCGCGCTCACCGCGCGGCGTCGACGAACGCCCCATCGGTCAGCACCGGCACCACCCCGCTGCTGTCGAGTTCGGTGGCCGCCGCGACATCCTGCGCGAACCCGCCCTCGGCGAGTTCGCGGCCGGAGGCGCAGTCCCGGATCAGCGCCGCCACATCGGCGATCCCGCCGTACGCCACCGCGGCGGCGTGCGCTTCCGGAGACAGCGGCCCGGCTGCGCTGCGCGCCAGTGCCGCGGCGACCGCCCCCGCACCGAGCCAGTCCTCCACCGCTGGCCGCAGCCCGTCGCGGCCGGGCCAATGCTCACCTGCCGCGATCACGGCGACCGGCTGGCGCGCGCTTCCCCATCCTCGCCCGGCGATCCAGCGAGCGACCGCGCTCGCGTTGCGCAGGCACGCCGCGACCACCGGCACACCGCTGACGGCCGCGGAGATGGCCGAACCATTGGGCGAGGGCAGCACGAGCCGCTCGGCGACCGGCGCGCACCGCAACGCCGCCGGAGACAGCGACCACGGCTGCCGCTCGGACACCGCCCGCCGCCCCACCGCCAGCTCCGCGCCGTGCCGCGCGGCGAACTCCGCGGCACCGCCGTCCCGCCACGGATAGGGCAGCACTCGCGTCCCGGCTTCGACAGCGACCGACACCGACGTCGTGAACGACAGGACGTCGATGACCACCACACACGCGCTCCCCGGCCCCAGCGCCAGCGCACCGGCCAGCCCCCACTCCAGCCGCACCCCCCACGGCCGCTGCCGCGCCCACTCCGCGATCTCCGCCACAAACTTCCCTCCCGATGATCGACGCCCTTCGAGGCCACCTCGATCCGATCCACCTCCCGCGCTGCGACCTACGGTGCCGCGCGTCACCGAGCCGCTGCTGACGAAGGCCGAATGGCACCCGGGTCACCGGTACCCAGCCTCGCGCATCCGGCGACCGACGCTCGGCTCGGGTCAGCCCCGCGCGGGCCGCTCGGGCCGGTAGAACCACTCCACCGGAACGACGAGGACCCAGAATCGCGCGATCGTTATGCGACTCCGCCGCGAAATTCACCACGAAATCCGGCCGATGCCGACGATCACCGCATCGAGGTTCGCCAGATTGCTGGCGAAGCCGATGTAGTCCACCGCCACCACCTCGGCGTCCGGCTCCCACTCCAGCGGGTGGTGCACATAGTTCGCGCCGATGAAACCCGGCGCCGGTCACGAGGTAGACGGATATGCCCGCCAAGCCTTGCCGCGAGCACGCTGCACTCGCCGAGGACGCCAAGACGTATGAGCAGACCGGCGAACCGGTCTGGAAATCGGTGCCGACCCTCGCCGGCGTGGTCTACAGCCGAGCCGAGCCCACGACGCCCAGTGCGCCATTGTGCGCAGAGCGCTGCACCGACTTGCCGAGGCCAGCTGGTCGACGTGACACGCGAGCGCACGCAGCGCACCTGTTCTCCGACCCGCGGCAACGGCGGAGCGTCACACGGGTCCCCGTGCAGATCCACAACAGCGACGACGTCGTAGAGGCCCTTCGACGCCCTGACCTTGACAACCGTCGCCGACGATTCAACCGGTTCGAGTCCAGGTGGGTCAGCGTAGAGCTGGGTTCGACACAGCGCCGTTCATTTCCGGCACGCTTCCGCGACCGCGTAATGCCGTCGACCCGCGCGACGGACGGTTCGCGGCGAACACGGAGCCGGGGATATGCGGTCCCAGGCATCGGTTGCGGGGCAGGGCCCAGGATGCGACGCCGGATGCCTGGTCCGCCGAACGGCGCCGACACCGTAGCTTCGTCTAACGGAGGCGACGCGAGTCTTCGACGCTCGCAACTGCCCAGCAATACCGATCCTGCGGCTAGGCTTGCCGTGTGCCAACCGAGGTGGCCGACGGTGTAGCTGGCCGTCAATCTGGTTCAGTTCGCTCGAACGAGCGTCGTCGCTGGCTGCCAGGCCGATATGCGTTCGGCGGGCTGGTTGTCGCGGTGCTGTTCGCGTGGCTCTCCTTGACTCCCACCCTTCTTCCGCGCGGGCCATTCTTCCAAGGACTGGTTACCGGCATATCGGCGGCAATTGGCTATTGCTTAGGGTTTTTCGCGTCGAAATTCGTTCGCTACCTGGGGGGAGCCGCCTCCCCCGGTGAAGACAGTCGTACGACGGACGGCCGTGGTGATCGCGTCGCTCGGAACCACAGCGATGCTCGTGTGGTTCGGCAACTGGCAATCGCAGCTGCGCGAACTCATGAACGCCGCCCACTTCCCCTGGTGGGGTTATGTCCTCATAGTGGTGTTGGCGGCCACGCTGTACATCGGGTTGGTCGCGCTCGCACGGGTGCTGTTACACGCGGTGCTCTGGGTCGAGCGCAAAGTCGGTCGAGTGGTGCCGCGGCGGTTCTCGGCGACCGTCATCGGGGTGCTCGCGGTGGCGCTTCTGGTGACGATCGTCAACGGGGCAGCGGTGCGCGTGATCATGTCCGCGCTCAATGATTCGTTCGCGTCCCTCAATCAGGAAACCAAGGCGGGGGATGCCCCGCCGGCCTCGCCGCTACGTTCGGGTGGTCCTGGCTCACTGGTTTCCTGGGATTCCCTGGGACGTCAAGGTCGTGCGTTCATCTCGCGCGGCCCGACGGTCGAGGAATTGTCCGCGTTTCACGGTGGTCGACCCGCGGTGGAGCCGATCCGTGCCTACGCGGGGCTGGCCAGCGGCGGTGACTCCATTCGGGAGAATGCCGAACTGGCAGCTGACGAGCTCGAACGTGCCGGCGGGTTCGACCGTGCCGTGGTCGCCGTGGCGGTCACCACCGGTACCGGATGGATCAACGAAAGTCTGGCTTCTTCGCTGGAATACATGTACAGCGGTGACACCGCGATCGTGGGGCTTCAGTATTCCTATCTGCCGAGTTGGCTGTCCTTCCTGGTGGACAAGGAACGGGCCCGCCAGGCCGGAGAGGCGCAGTTCGGGGCGGTGTACGACAAGTGGAAGAAGCTGCCGCGGGAGTCTCGCCCGAAACTCGTCGTGATGGGGGAGAGCCTCGGCTCTTTCGGAGGCGAAAGCGCTTTCGGTGGCGTCGACGACGTCGAGATGCGGACCGATGGCGTGCTGTTCACCGGACCGCCCAATGCCAACCGGATATGGACCGACGTCACAACAAACCGGGATCCGGGCTCACCGGAGCGGTTGCCCATCTATGAGAACGGCCGGACTGTCCGCTTCGGCGCGCAGACGCCCGAGGATCTGGCACGCCCCGATGCCCCATGGGGACGGCCACGGATGGTCTATCTGCAGCACGCCTCCGATCCGATCGTCTGGTGGTCACCGAAACTGCTGCTGAATGAGCCGGATTGGCTTCGGGAGGAACGTGGCGACGATGTGCTCGACAGTACCCGCTGGTACCCGTTCGTGACGTTTCTCCAGGTCGCGGCCGACATGGCGGTGTCGACCAACGTCCCCGACGGACATGGACACACCTACGTCGTCGATATCGCCGACGCCTGGAGCGCGATCCTCTCGCCGCCCGGATGGACCGCGACGGACACCGACCGCCTGCGAACCGCACTCGTCGGCATCGGCGGAGACGGCTGAACCCGGTCTTCCTGGTCGTTGTCCGCAACGATGACAACGGCATGCTCGGTACGGGTCAGCTGTGGTCGGAGCGGCGACTCCCCGCACCATTGCTGGGAGACCCACCGCCCTTCTACAGGCGGACAGTGGCATGTAAGGAGCTTCCTCACGATTCGAGGATTCTGGCCTTCTCAGCTTCGAATTCGTCATCCGCGAGCACACCCTGGGCATTGAGTTCGGCGACTGGAGAGTCAGCGAAGAATGCCGTCAGTGGGAGGCGAGAGAGTGGCAGTTCGGTGCAGCCCAGACCGCCCGATAGCGTCGCGGGCCACGCATCCGCTTTCCGCGATCCTGAACCGCGCGCGGGTCCTCCCGCTCCTGCCGCACCACCCCCATCAGGCACGATGCGGGCATGCACGGGCGAAATCCGCACGGGGCAAGCGCTTTGCTCGGCCGCTGAGGGGCGCACCCTTCTCGGCACACCCGGCCCACCAGAGCGGATCGCGAGGTGATCCCGGCTCAAGTGGCCTACCCGGACCGAGCAACGCTCACCCTACGGCGGGGAGATCGTCCAGCGCGCCGATGAGGGGAGTCAGTCGCTCCAGTTCTTCCCGATGTGTGGCGCTGAGCAAGGCCAACGTTTCCTTGCCTGCCTCGGTCAGCGTGAGGTGTACGACGCGACGGTCGGTGCCCTGCCCTCGTTTCCGAGTGACGAGGCCGAGTTGCTCGGTGCGATCGATCAGCTGCACCACGCTGTGGTGGCGGGCGGACAGGTAACCGGCGACCTCCCCGATGCTCGGCCCGCCGGGGTGGGAGTGCCCTCGGATCGCCAGCAGGAGTTGGTGCTGGGTGTCGGTGAGTCCCACTTCGGCCGCCCCACGCTCACTCCAGCGCAGCAGCTGGCGCAGCACGGTACGAAACGCCAGCAGCCGCGTGTATTCCTGGTCGGTGAGGTGGCCCGATGAGGACATCGACCCTTCCATCATGGAGTGATATTATCACAGGATGATATAAGTGAGCGGCGATCAGGACGGGTCGCGTTCCTGAACCGATCGTGAGCCGCCCGGCTCGGGAGAGCTTCGATACGCCACTACGTCCGAAGGGTGGTGGAAACATGAGTAGTGAAACCATGATGAGCCGGCATCCCGACATCGTGGAATTGCGGGAGAAGTACGAGCGCGCCTCCGAGGCACCCGACGCCCAAGCGGTCACCGGCCTGATGTTCCTGACCGGGCTCTACCTCGCGATTTCCCCCTGGGTCGTCGGGTTCAACGGACTCTCCACATTGACCGTCAACAACCTCGTCGTCGGCATCGCTCTGGCCATGCTCGCACTCGGGTTCGCCTCGGTGTACGGCCGGACGCACGGCATCGTCTGGGCCGCTCCCCTGATCGGCCTCTGGACGATCGTCGCCCCCTGGATCGTCAGCGGCAACGTCGACACCACCTCGACGATCTGGAACAACGTCGTCACCGGCGCCGTCGCCGTGCTGCTCGGCCTGGCCTCGATGTTCCTCGGAATGCGCAGGACCGGGGGACTCACCGGCCCAGCACCTCGAGCGGAAGCCACGCGAACCCAGCGCCCGTCCGGGCTCGGGCCGGAGACCTCCACACGGTGAAAACGCAGTTCCCCGAGCGCTCTGCCGAGTGAGCGAATCGACGCTACGCGCGTCCAGCTGATTCGGCCCTGGCCGGCACGCGTGTCCGGTCCACGCCCTCGGCGAGCGCGGGCACTGTTCCCAGGCAAACACCGACTCCACCGGGTTGATGCTCAGCTTCGCCACCTCCCCCATCGGGTTTCGCGGTGCGGCCGCTCGGGCGGACGAAGGGATCCGATTCTTCGCCCGGCACCTGAAATGAGGCGGAGCCGTCAGGCCGGCAGCAGACGATAGGAGCTGTCGGCCGGTATCCCGCACATCGACGACAGGTCCCGACCCCCATCGATGGTGGTGACCAGCAGAGGCACAACCGCCCCGAGCGCGGCGGTACCGCCGCGCTCGGGGGCGGCGCACCTCAGAATCGGGTGGTGAAGGTCCCGCCGGATCCGCTGCCGCACAGGGCCGGGGGATCCGTTGCCCCACAAGGCTATCCATTCGATCGTCGCTGTACTCATCCAATGATGGCTGCTCTGTCGGACGCAAGCCGTCTGCTGAGCGACCGCGCCGTCTTGTGCCCTGTGTCACAGTCCCAATTCACTGTGACGTATTGACCATCGACGGTCCGTCCAGCATGGTGTCGATAGGTTAACAAGCGCTCAGTTACTTGCTGGAAGGTTCACAGTCATGCCCGAAGCCGTCATCGTCTCTGTCGCCCGCTCGCCGATCGGTCGCGCAGGCAAGGGCTCGTTGCGGGATCTCCGCCCCGACGACTTGGGGGCGCAGATCGTCCGGGCCGCGCTGGCGAAGGTGCCGGCCCTCAGTCCGAACGGCATCGACGACTTGATGCTCGGGTGTGGCCAGCCCGCCGGTGAGTCGGGCTTCAACCTCGCTCGAGTCGTGGCGATTCTGGCGGGCCTGGATCGGGTGCCCGGCACAACGGTCAACCGGTACTGCTCGTCCAGTTTGCAGACGACCCGCATGGCGCTACACGCCATCCGGGCCGGCGAGGGAGACGTCTTCATCTCCGCCGGCGTGGAGACCGTGAGCCGCTACGTCACGGGCAGTGCCGACGGCCTGCCCGGCACCGAGAACCCCGTATTCGCCGACGCGGTGCGCCGTACGGCGAAATTCGCTGCGGGCGGCGAGGCCTGGACCGACCCGCGCACCGAGGATCTACTGCCGGACGTCTATATCGCGATGGGGCAGACCGCGGAGAACGTGGCGCAACTGTGCGGTGTGAGCCGTGCCGAACAGGACGCTTTCGGTGTCCGCAGCCAGAACCTCGCCGAGGCCGCCCTCGCCAACGGATTCTGGGAGCGCGACATCACCGCGATCACCCTGCCCGACGGCAGTGTCGTCTCGCACGATGACGGCCCGCGGCCTGGAGTCACCCTGGAGAAGGTCGCCGAACTGAAGCCGGTCTTCCGGCCAGACGGGACGGTGACGGCCGCAAACTGCTGCCCGCTCAACGACGGCGCCGCCGCGGTCGTCATCATGTCGGACACCAAGGCCGCCGAACTCGGCCTGACGCCACTGGCTCGGATCGTCGCGACCGGAGTCAGCGCGCTGTCGCCGGAGATCATGGGCCTGGGGCCGGTGGAGGCGTCCAAGCAGGCGCTGGCCCGGGCCGGGATGACCATCGATGACATCGACCTGGTCGAAATCAACGAAGCCTTCGCCGCCCAGGTCATCCCCTCGGCGCGGGAGCTGGGCGTCGACTTCGACAAGCTCAACATCAACGGCGGCTCGATCGCGGTGGGTCACCCATTCGGCATGACCGGCGCCCGCATCACCAGCACCCTGATCAACTCCCTGCAGTTCCACGACAAGCAGATCGGTTTGGAAACGATGTGCGTCGGCGGCGGTCAGGGCATGGCGATGGTGCTGGAGCGCCTGTCGTAACCGCTGACTCCGCGAAAGGGATTCAATGATGAACAGATTCGAAGGCAAGACAGCGATAGTCACCGGTGCGAGCCGGGGCATCGGGCTCGGCATCGCGCAGCGTTTGGTGGACGAGGGGGCGCGAGTCGTGATCACCGCCCGCAAACAGGACGCGCTCGACGAAGCGGTGGAAGCACTGGGCGGGCCGGACCGCGCGCTGGCCGTCGCGGGCCGTGCCGATGACGTCGAGCACCAAGCGGAGACCGTCGCTCGCGCGATCGACACGTTCGGTAGCGCCGACCTCCTCGTCAACAACACCGGCATCAACCCGGCGTTCGGGCCGATGGTCGATCTGCCGTTGGACGTGGCCCGCAAGATCGTCGAGGTCAACTGCCTGGCCGCGCTGTCGTGGGTGCAGCAGGCGTATCGAGCCTGGATGAAGGACTTCGGCGGCGCGATCGTGAACGTGTCGTCGGTCGCAGGTCTCAAGCCGGCGCCGGGCATCGGCTTCTACGGTTCGAGCAAGGCGATGCTCACGCACATCACTCAGGAACTCGCGGTCGAACTCGGCCCGAACCTACGGGTCAACGCCGTCGCCCCGGCGGTGGTGAAGACGAAGTTCGCCACTGCTCTCTACGACGGCAGGGAGGACGAGGTCGCCGCGGCGTACCCGCTGAAGCGGCTCGGCGTGCCCGAGGACATCGGCAGTGTGGTGGCGTTTCTGCTCTCCGACGACGCGAGCTGGCTGACGGGGCAATTGCTGGTCGTGGACGGCGGCGTCACGCTGACAGGCGGAATCTGACATGGCGCGGATGAAAGCGTGGCGAGTCCATGAGCTGGGCGAACCGGGCACGGTGCTGCGGCTGGAGGAGGTGGAAGTTCCCGAGCCCGGCCCGAGCCAGGTTGTCGTGCGGGTCCGCGGCGCCGCGGCGAACTTTCCCGATGTACTGATGTGCCGCGGCCTCTATCAGGTCCGGCCGCCGTTGCCGTTCACGCCCGGCGTCGAGTTGTGTGGCGACGTGGTGGCGGTCGGTGCCGTGGCCGGGATCGCTGCCGGTGACCGGGTGCTCGGAGGCGCGGCGCTGCCGCACGGTGGTTTCGCGGAATTCGCCGTGCTGGAGGCCGCCCAGACCTTCCCAGCGCCGCCGTCGTTGGATGACGCGGAGGCGGCTTCGCTGTTCATCGGCTACCAGACCGGCTGGTTCGGATTGCATCGGCGCGCCGGATTGACCGCGGGCGAGACCCTCCTGGTGCATGCCGCGGCAGGTGGCGTGGGCAGCGCCGCGATCCAGCTCGGCAAGGCCGCGGGCGCCCGGGTGATCGGAGTTGTCGGTGGCGCCGAAAAAGCCTCCTACGCCGAGGATCTGGGCGCCGACGTGGTCATCGATCGGCATCAGCTGGACTTCGTCGACGTTGTGAAGGACGTAACCGGCGGTCGTGGCGCCGACGTGATCTACGACCCGGTCGGCGGCGAGGTGTACCAACGGTCCACGAAATGCGTCGCCTTCGAGGGCCGCATCGTGGTCGTCGGATTCGCCGGCGGCGAGATCCAAGCACCGGCATTGAATCATGCGCTGGTCAAGAACTATTCGATCCTCGGCCTGCACTGGGGTTTGTACAACACCCAGGACCCGGGCGCCGTCGCCGAATGCCATCGCGCGCTGACCGCACTTGCCGCCGACGGCGCGATCCGTCCCCTGGTCGGCGCGCGGCTGGGACTGGCGGAGGTCGCCGACGCCGTGCAGCGACTCGCGGACGGCAAGACCGTCGGTCGCGTGGTCTACACCCCCTGAACTCAGCAATTCCACCGCAATCACATCTTCGAGGAGTATTCATGACCGATCCGACACAGCGGACCGCCATCGTCACCGGCGCGGCTCGCGGAATCGGCGCCGCTGTCGCCCGGCGGCTGGCCGCCGACGGTATGGCAGTAGCCGTGCTCGACTTGGACGAGGCCGCCTGCAAGACGGTCGTCGACGACATCGAGGCAGCCGGTGGACGCGCGCTCGCGGTCGGTGTCGATGTTTCCGACGAGGCCGCGGTCACCCAGGCGGTCGATCGCGTGGCCGCCGCGCTCGGCGCACCGACGGTGCTGGTCAACAACGCCGGGATCCTGCGTGACAATCTGCTGTTCAAGATGAGTGCCGACGACTGGGATGCCGTCATGAACGTGCACCTGCGCGGTTCGTTCCTGCTGGCCCGGGCAGCGCAGGCGCACATGATCGAGCAGAAGTGGGGTCGCATCGTCAACCTGTCCAGCACCTCGGCGCTCGGCAACCGTGGCCAGGCCAACTACGCGGCCGCCAAGGCCGGGCTGCAGGGATTCACCAAGACACTCGCACTCGAACTCGGCAAGTTCGGCGTCACCGCGAACGCGGTCGCCCCGGGTTTCATCGAGACGGAGATGACCGCGGCCACGGCCGCCCGGATGAACATCTCCTTCGAGGACCTCAAGGCGGCGATGGCCGCCCAGATTCCGGTTGCCCGTACCGGCACTCCCGCCGACATCGCGCACACCGTGTCGTTCCTGGTGAGCGAGGGGGCCGGCTTCGTGTCCGGCCAGGTGATCTACGTGGCCGGCGGCCCACGGAACTGAACGGAGGAAGGAGAGCTGTGCAGATATTCCAGGGCCTGTCCGAGCTGGAGGCCGCGGTCGGCACCCACCTCGGATACAGCGATTGGCACACGGTGACCCAGGAACAGATCGATCGCTTCGCCGAAGCTACCGGGGATCACCAATGGATCCATGTGGATCCCGCGAAAGCCGCCGCCGGACCGTTCGGCACCACCGTCGCACACGGGTTTCTCACCCTCTCGATGGTGCCGATGCTGGCCGGTCAGGTATACGCCGTGCGGGGCTTGTCCATGGGTGTCAACTACGGCACCAACAAGGTCCGATTCCCCACTCCGGTCCCGGCCGGATCCCGGGTCCGAGCCGGTGTCGAACTGGTCTCGCTCGTGCCGGGCACGATCGGGTCGCAAGCAGTGCTCCGAGTGACCGTGGAACTCGACGGCTCGGACAAGCCCGCGTGTGTGGCCGAGACGGTCGCGGTGCTGGTGCCGTGACGGCCGATCAGAAGGATGACAGATGACTCGACCCGACGCGGTCCGCGACGATCTGCGGCGCGGGGTGGAAGCCGTACTCGAAAAGCACGATCCGGCCACCACCGATGCCGTGACCTTTCACCGCGCCAGGTTCGACGCGGGCCTGGCCTGGGTTCACTTTCCGATCGGGCTCGGTGGCCGGGCCGTCGATCGGGAACTGCAACCGTTCGTCGACGCCCTGTTCGAGCAGGCCGGATCTCCGGACAACAACGCGGCGATCAACGGTATCGGTCTGGGTATGGCCGCGCCGACGATCCTCGCCCACGGCACGACGGAACAACGGCAGCGCTTCCTGCGTCCGCTGTGGAGCGGGGAGGAGATCTGGTGCCAGCTGTTCAGTGAACCGGGGGCAGGCTCGGACCTGGCCGCGATCGCCACCAGAGCAGTGCGTGACGGCGGTGACTGGGTCGTCAACGGGCAGAAAGTGTGGACTTCGGTCGCGCACAAAGCGCAATTGGCGATCCTCGTGGCACGCACCGATCCCAGCCGGCCCAAGCATGCGGGGCTGACCTACTTCATCTGCGATATGACCGCACCCGGAGTCGAGGTGCGGCCGCTGCGGCAGATCACCGGCGAAGCGGAATTCAACGAAGTCTTCCTGACCGACGTTCGGATCCCCGACACGCACCGCCTCGGCAAGGAAGGAGAAGGCTGGCGAGTCGCAACCACCACTTTGAACAATGAGCGCGTCTCGATCGGGGGGCGCGCGCTCCCCCGCGAGAGCGGAGTGCTGGGCGCCGCCGCCGGCCTCTGGCGCGAATTCCCGGAAAAGCGCACCCCCGAATTGCACCACCGGCTGTTGCGATCGTGGGTGGATGCCGAGGTCTCCCGGCTGGCGGCGACCCGGCTGCGTCAGCAGGTGGCCGGCGGCCAGCCCGGGCCGGAAACCTCCGCCGTCAAGCTGTCGTTCGCCCGAGTCAACCAGCAGGTTGCCGGATTGGAGGTCGAACTGCACGGCGAGGACGGCCTGCGATACGACGATTGGACGATGGTGCGCCCCGACCGGGTCGATTTCGCCGGTCGCGGCGCCGGTTACCGCTTCCTGCGGGCCAAAGGCAATTCGATCGAGGGCGGAACCTCCGAAATCCTGCGCAACATCATCGCCGAACGGGTCCTCGGGCTGCCCGGTGAACCCCGTGCGGACAAGGACATCGCCTGGAAGGACCTGAGCCGATGAGCGACATCCTGCTGCTCGATACCGATGTCGAGACCTCCTTGCGCAGCGCGGTGCGTGACCTGCTCACCACCCGATGCGACCCGTCCGCGGTCGCGCGGGCCTACGACGGCGATCGGACACTGACCCGGACGCTGTGGACATCGATCACCGACGACCTCGGGCTCGCTGGTCTCCTCATCCCCGAGGACCGCGGCGGAGCGGGCGGTACGGCCCGTGACGCCGCCGTCGTCCTCGAGGAGTTCGGACGGTTCGTCGCACCGGTCCCATTTCTGACCAGCAGCGTCATTGCCGCGACCGTCCTGCTCGCGGGCGACTCCACGCTGGTCGGTCGGCTCGGCGACGGTAGTTGCAGCGCAGCGCTGCTGACGCCGTTCTCCACCGCGCTCGCGACGCACATCCCGACCTTGACGGCTGATGCGCAGGGCAGGCTGTCCGGACTGGTTACCAGCGTCGCCGGCGCGCTCGACGCCGATGTGCTGCTGGCCGCCGTCGAGACGGCCGACGGCACGGAGGTGCACGCGTTGACGGCCGCCGCGGCGCAGATCAAGCCGGTGGTCTCCCTGGATATGACCCGCCCGCTGGCTGACGTCGCTGTCGACTCCGTGCCGGGCCGGGTCGTCGTCGCCGCCGAATCCGGTTGGGCAGCTATCCAATCCGGCTTGACACTCGGCGCCGCACTCCTCGCGTCCGAGCAAGCCGGAATCGCCGCCTGGTGCCTGGAGACAACCGTCGAGTATCTGAAGCTGCGACGCCAATTCGGCCGGGTGGTCGGCGGATTCCAGGCGATCAAGCACCGCCTCGCCGACCTGTACGTCGAGGTCGAGTCGGCCTCGGCCGCCGCGCGGTATGCGGCGGGAACATACGCGGCCGACGACCCCGACAGCGTGATCGCCACCGCCGTCGCGGCGTCCTATTGCAGCGATATCGCGGTGCGGGCCGCCGAGGAGGCCATCCAATTGCACGGCGGGATCGGCATGACCTGGGAGCACCCGGCACACCTGTACCTCAAACGCGCGAAGGCCGACCAGATAGGACTGGGAAGTCCCGGCCACCATCGGAGATTGCTGGCGGACCTCGTCGGGCTGCCCGCGTGAGAAAGCTGAATGCACTGAACATGCTGCTCACAGGTGCCGATACCGGCAAACTCGTGGTCGTTGTGTAGAGCCATACTGTCCAGGTGACCGATACAGAGGACCTATCGCGCGCGGACCAGACCCGAGCGCGGCTGCTCGACGCCGCGGTGGTGGCCTTCGCTGAACGCGGCTTCCACGGGTCGACCACCCGCGACATCACATCGATCGCCGGGGTGAGCACGGGGACGATCTACGTGTATCACCGTTCCAAGGAAGAGTTGCTCTACCAGATCTCACGCGCCGGTCACCTGGAGACCCTGGAGCGCGTCCGCACTGCCATCGCTTCGGCACAAGACCCCGCCGAGCAACTGATCGCCGTGATGCGGGAGTTCACGATCCATCACGCCCGCTCCCACACCGTCGCCCGAATCATCAATTATGAGCTCGCCGCACTGAGCCCAGAACATCAACAGGAGATCAAGGCAACCCGGCGTGCGATCGAGGGCGAGGTCCGGTGCTTGATCGAGCGCGGGGCGGCCGCGGGGGTGTTCGAGAACTCGAATACCCATATGGCCGCGGCCGCTCTGCTTTCGCTGGGAATAGATATCGCGCGCTGGTACCACGAGGGTGGCTCCTGGTCACCGGAGGACATCGGCGACTATTACGCGGACCTCGCGCTGCGGATCGTGGGCGGTCGACGGTCGAGCCCCCCGGAGTCCGCTCGATCGTGAAGCGGTCAGGATGATCATGCGGAGCGACGCCGCGGAACTGCTCGCGAGGATCGCGGGAGAACTGAGCCGACATGCGCTCGGCTTGTCCGAACGTTTGACCGAGCAGATGCTCCACATCGAGCCGGAGCTGCGCGGCGACAGCCGCGTGGAGTCACTACTGCGGGCCAGCGTCACCGGCAACGTCGTGATCGCGTTGCATATCTACGAGCTGGGGCTCGACATCGACGAACTCGAAGCTCCCACGGAGGCATTGGAATACGCCCGGCGCATGGCCCAGCGCGGCACTTCGATCGCCGCCCTGCTGCGGGCCTACCGCATCGGGCAGCGACTGTTCAACGACCACATGCTCGGCGAGCTCACCGCGGCGACCAACGACGTCGCCCTGATCACCTCCGCAGTGGCCGAGATGACCGACCGCTCGTTCGCCTATATCGATCGGGTCTCCCAACAAGTCGTGACCGCCTACCAGGACGAGCGGGACCGGTGGCTGCAGAACCAGATGGCCGTCCGTACCGCGAGGGTGCGCTCGATCCTGTCCGGACAGCGCGTCGACCCGGATGACAGCGAGCGCACACTGGGATATCGGCTCGACCGAACCCACCTCGGCATGGTCATTTGGTCCGACGCGGGCGCCGACCAACTGCGCGCGGCCAAACAAGTGGCGACGGCCATCGCCGATCAGTTGTCCTGCCAAGGACCACCGCTGCTGATCCCGGCCGACGAATCGACCCTGTGGGCGTGGCTCCCGCAACCGGAACTGGATGTCGATCCCGCCGCGGTGCGCACTCCGGAGCAGACATGGGCAGCGGTGGGCAGACCTGCCAACGGACTGGAAGGCTTCCGGCTGACCCATCGCCAGGCGGCACAAGCGCAGGTCGTCGCGATGTCCGCACCGGCACCGCAGCGCGCGTCGATGTCTTGTTCGGCTCAACTCGGGCCGATCGCGCTGATGTGCTCGGACCTGACCGCCACCCGGGCATGGATCAGCGAAATTCTCGGGTCGCTTGCGCGTGATGACGATGCCACGGCGCAACTCCGCGAGACCGCGCGTGTCTTCCTGGAGACGAACGGCAGCTTCCAGACAACAGCAGCGCGGCTGGTGCTGCACCGCAACACCGTCCAGTACCGGATCCGTAAGGCGGAGGCGGTACTGGGACATTCGCTTCGGGAGCGACGGCTGGAGGTCGAGGTCGCCCTGCTGGCCTGCCGATGGCTGGGGTCGACCGTGCTGCAGCCCGTGGGGTGACCGAGACATCCGTCGTGCGCGGCGCACGATCCCTCCCGCTATCTTCATGCGCTCACAATATGGTCCAGGTCACATCACCTTCCTAACGTGGCGTTCACGCAAGTGAGCTGCCGAGTTAGCAAGGAGATCGACATGCACTTCGCTGCCCTGCCCGATATACGTGCCGGAGGCTTCCCACCAACCCGTGTCTTGCCGACGACAATTCGGGAAGTATCACCAACGCCGAGTTCCTCGACTTCGTGCGGCAGTACGCCGATCGGTTGTCGGAGGCGGGGATCGGTGTCGGCGATGTCGTGGCCGTGATGTTGCCGAACCGGCTCGAATTGATCGTGACATTGTTCGCGGCTTGGCGGCTGGGCGCCGCGGCGACGCCGATCGACCCGTCGTCGACCGCGGCCGAGTCCGACTATCAGCTGGCCGATTCCCGCGCTCGCGTCCTTGTCTGCGCTGACGAACGCGAGGCCGGCCAGGCCGATCAACCGCAGCGAATTGCGCTGGCGGAGCTGAATCGGCACGAAGGCCGCGGCGGCGCCGCGGAAGCGACCGAGTTCTCCAACGACGCGCTCGCCTTGATCATCTACACCAGCGGTACCACCGGACGTCCCAAGGGCGTCGAGTTGACGCACGCGAACATCATGGTGATGGCCGAGACGATGGTCGCGGGTATGCGGTTGACCGCCGAGGACCACAGTCTGCTGATCCTGCCGCTGTTCCACGTCAACGGCATCGTGGTCAGCGTGCTGTCGCCGCTGCTCGCCGGCGGCCGGGCCACAGTCGCGGGCCGGTTCTCGCCGCGGACCTTTTTCGACAGGGTCGAGGCGGCGCGGCCGACCTATTTCTCCGCGGTGCCCGCCATCTACGCCATGCTGTCGGCGCTGCCTGCGGAGATCCGGCCCGACACCTCCTCGGTCCGGTTCGCGCTCTGCGGTGCGGCCCCGATGCCGGTCGAACTGCTCACCCGATTCGAGGAGCGCTACGCGATCCCGATCTACGAAGGTTATGGCCTGTCGGAGGGGACGTGCGCGAGCACGGGCAATCCACTCGACGGTGTCCGCAAACCCGGCACCGTCGGTCTCGCGCTGCCGGGGCAGGAGATCGCCATCGTCGACAGCGACGGCAATTTCCTCAGCGCCGGATCGGTGGGCGAGGTCGTGGTCAAAGGCCCGACCGTGATGCGGGGATATCTGGGCCGGCCGGAGGAAACGGCCAAGGTGATCGTCGATGGCTGGCTGCACACCGGAGACATCGGTCGCATGGACGCCGACGGCTACCTCACCCTGGTCGACCGCATCAAGGACATGATCATCCGCGGCGGAGAGAACATCTATCCCAAGGAGATCGAGTCCGCGATCTACACCCACCCACAGGTGCTCGAGGCCGCCGTGATCGGTCGACCGCATCCGGTCTACGGCGAAGTGCCTATCGCCTTCGTGTCCTATCGCGACGGTGCCGCGGTCGAGCCGGAACAGATTCTCGAGCTACTGCGGAAGTCTTTGGCCGCCTACAAGCTTCCCGAGCTGATCGTGACCGTAGACGAGATCCCGAAGAACCCCGTCGGGAAGATCGACAAGCGGATTCTGCGCCGCCGCTCGGTCGATGCGACCCTCTGACCCCTCCCTTCCCTCTCGAAAGACACCTGCCATGGGATTCACGAAACCCGATCTTCCGGACATCGACTACGCCGAATGGAAGACCCGCCCGCGCGGTGAACGGCTGCGCACCGTCGCCGAGCACTGGGTCGAGCACGGCTTCGGCACGCCTCTTGCCGTCTACCTGCTCTACCTCGTCAAATGCGCCTTATACGTCCTCGGCGCGGCCGCGGTGATCTCCCTGACCCCCGGGCTCGGGGCGCTCACCGACATCAGCTCGTGGTGGACCGAACCGATCGTCTACCAGAAACTCGTCGTCTGGACTCTGCTGTTCGAAATACTCGGGCTCGGATGCGGGTTCGGACCGCTCACCATGCGGTTCCTGCCGCCGCTCGGCGGGCTGCTGTACTTCCTGCGTCCCGGCACCCTGCGGCTGCCGCCATGGCCGGGCAAGGTGCCGTTCACCCGTGGTGACGAGCGCGGGCTCATCGATGTCGCCTTGTACGCGGTCGTCCTCGGATCCGGAATCCAGGCGTTGCTCGCCTCCGGTCGCGGCGTTCCGCCGGTGGACGGCGGCCATGTAGGCCTGCTCGATCCCATGGTCGTCGTCGCTCTGGTCATCGCCCTCTGCGTGCTCGGGCTGCGAGACAAGACGGTGTTTCTGGCCGCACGCCCCGAGCACTACCTGTTGATGCTGCTGATGTTCTTCGTCCCCTTCGCCGACATGGTGATCGGATTCAAGCTGGTCATGCTGGCACTGTGGTGGGGTGCGGCCACGTCCAAGCTCAACCATCACTTCGGGCACGTGGTCGCCGTCATGATGAGCAACAGCCCCGTCATGCGACTCGGATGGCTCGAGCGCAAGATGTACCGCAACCCACCGCAGGACCTGCGGCCGTCACGTATCCCGGCTCTGCTGGCTCACGGCGGCACTGTCGTGGAATACCTGGTTCCCGCCTACCTCGTGTTCGTCGGCCACGGCGGCCCACTGACCTGGGCGGCGATCATCTTCATGGCCGTTTTCCACCTGCACATCATCTCCACCGTCCCGATGGGCGTGCCGCTGGAATGGAACATCTTCTTCATCTTCAGCCTGTTCTACCTGTTCGGACACTACGGCTACATCCACGTCCAGCAGCTTCGATCACCGCTGGTGCTCGCGATGATCCTCTTCTCCGCAGTTGTCGTGGTCGTGGGACATATTCGGCCGCAATGGGTTTCGTTCCTGACATCGATGCGCTACTACGCAGGCAACTGGGCCACAAGCGCCTGGTGTTTCCGCGGGGACGCCGAGCTGAAACTCGAGCAGCACGTCACCATGAGCGCCGCGCTGCCGGTCACCCAGCTGACCAAGCTGTACGGCCCCGAGACCGCCGACATCCTCATCCAGACCGGGCTCGGCTGGCGATCGATGCACACCCACGGCCGGGCACTCAACGGCCTCATCGCACGCGCCGTCGACAACCCGGAGGACTACGCCGTCCGCGACGGAGAGATTGTCGCAGGCCCGCTGCTGGGCTGGAACTTCGGTGAAGGGCACTTGCACAACGAACAACTGCTGACAGCGCTGCAGCGGCGCTGCCAGTTCGAGGAGGGCGAGCTTCGCGTCGTCGTCCTCGAATCTCAGCCCATCCACCGGCAACGCCAGGCATACCGCATCATCGATGCCAGAACCGGGGTCATCGAGGAGGGCTACGTACTGGTCGAGGACATGCTTGCCCGCCAGCCATGGCCGGAGCCGGACGATCTGTTCCCGGTTCATCCTCTCCACCACGACGACACCCAGGATCTGCCCTCGGCGCGTGCGCGATGACCACGGCGATCGTGGTCGGCTCCGGCCCGAACGGACTGGCTGCCGCCGTGACACTGGCCCGGCACGGGGTCGACGTCACCGTGCTGGAAGGTGCCGCCACCATCGGCGGCGGCACCCGCTCCGGCGAACTGACCCTCCCCGGTCTGCTGCACGACCACTGCGCCATGGCCCACCCCATGGCCGTCGGCTCACCGTTCTTCGCCGGAATCGACATGGCCCGCTACGGATTGAAATGGGCATGGCCGGAAATCGACTGCGTTCACCCCCTCGACGACGGAACAGCGGCAGTGCTGTATCAATCCGTCGAAGAGACCGCGGCGGGCCTCGGGCCGGACGGGCCGATCTGGCGCCGCCTGTTCGCCGACCCCGCCGCTGGATACGAACTGCTGGCGAAGGACGTCATGCAACCACTCCTACGGATACCGTCACATCCGCTGCGGCTGGCCCGATTCGGCATCCCGACCCTGATCCCCGCCACCGCACTCGGACGGCTGTTCCGGACCGAGCGGGGACGGGCGTTGTTCGCCGGGAACATGGCGCACGGCTGGCAACCACAGCACCGGATCCTGTCCGCGGCGATCGGTCTCGGCATCACCACCGCGGGCCATCGCTACGGGTGGCCAGTTGCGGTGGGCGGCTCACGCGCCATCACCGAAGCCATGGCGGCGGCGCTGAGAGATCTGGGCGGAAAGATCGAGACCGGGTTCTGGGTCGAGTCGCTGGACCGACTGCCGCCGGCCGACCTCGTGATGTTCGATCTTGCCCCGGCCGCTATCGCCGACATCGCCGGTGACCGGCTGCCGTCACGGGTCGCCCGGGCGTACCGGCGCTTCCGGCACGGGCCCGCCGCATACAAGATAAGCCTCGCCATAGCGGGCGGCATTCCCTGGACCAGCCCGCACGCCAGGAAGTCGGGAAGCCTGCACATCTGCGGCAGCGCAGCTGACGTGGTCCGCGCCGAACGCGCTGTGCATCGAGGTCGGCTTTCCGACCGACCGTTCATCATCGTCGGACAGCAGTACCTCGCCGACCCAACACGCTCACAAGGAAACATGCACCCGGTCGACATGTATGCCCATGTGCCACAAGGGTATTCGGAGGACATCACCGAAGTAATGCTCGACGCGGTCGAGCGGTTCGCACCGGGGTTCCGAGACCGCATCCTCGCCACCACCGTCGTAGGCCCCATCGACATGCAGGCCTACAATCCCAACTATGTGGCCGGAGACATCCTGACCGGCGACAAGAGCATCCGCCAGCTGGTCTTCGGCGGACCACGCATCACCAGGCGCCCCTATCATGTGGCGAACCGGATGTTCATCTGCTCGGCCGCCGTCCCGCCAGGGCCGGGAGCGCACGGGATGAGCGGATACAACGCCGCGGTCGCGGCCCTGCGAGAATTCGCCGCCCCACCGAGGCATCGATCCGCAGTGCCGCGCGGCGGGAACGGCCCGAACTCCCCCGAACATTGATCGCAGCGCGCGTCGCGTCGACCTGGGCGGCTACTGGGACAAGCAAGGCCCCGACCTGCTCGACCACCGCGATCCCCTGTCGGTCCAGACCCCTGCACCGGTCAACGCGACGCCCACCGAGCAAGCGCACCGAGCTCAGACCCGCCGCATCACCGACACGACCTTG
The DNA here is from genome assembly GCF_044548645.1 of Nocardia sp. NPDC051929. NCBI lineage: Bacteria > Bacillati > Actinomycetota > Actinomycetes > Mycobacteriales > Nocardiaceae > Nocardia > Nocardia sp. NPDC051929. Next base: position 208,928 of record NZ_JBIUCG010000010.1, read on the forward strand.
CCGAGCACCACCGCTTCGTCACCGTCGATCACCTCGTAGGCCGGATTGCGCGGCTCGAGATACACATGACCGCTACGCCGCCGGTACACCTTCACCGTCGCTTCTCCCTCGATCATCGCCGCCACGATCTCACCGGAATGCGCCTCGTGCTGCTGTCGCACCACCACGACGTCGCCGTCACAGATCGCCGCGTCGATCATCGAATCACCACGCACCCGCAACCCGAACACCGTGCCACGGCCGACCAACTCGCGCGGCAACGTCATCGTGTCGTCGGCATGCTCCTCGGCCAGGATCGGAGCACCCGCCGCGATATCGCCGACCACCGGCACCGCCACCGAATCCTCCGCCGTCTCCCGCCGCACCGGAGCCCGCAGGAACATCCGCACGTCGATCGGACGCGACACCGTCCGGCCGCGGCGCAGAAAACCACGCTCCTCCAAGCTCTTCAGATGCTTGGACACCGACGACGCCGACCGCAGACCCACCGCGTCACCGATCTCGCGCGTATTCGGCGGATACCCGTACCGCAGAACCCAGTCCCGAATCGTGGCGAGAATCCGCTGCTGGCGCGGCGGCAACGTCGAGGTGTCGAGGTGCTCGAACGCGTCGAGCGGGTCATATCCGGTCACCCGGGGAATGGTAGAGGCACGGGCCGACACTACGGACCGGCCACCACACCGGGCACGCCGAACAACTCCTGATCGGGTTCGGGAACCCAGCAGGCGGCGGCGGTATCCCGGTTGTAGCTCTCCGCGACATGCTCGATCAAATGCCGCAATCCCGGATGCCGGTCACCCGCCGACCACAACAGCGCCAGCGGATAGGCCGGAATGGGATCCACGATCATCAGCCGCCGCACGTTCGGATGCCACGGCGTCTGCCCGCCGTCACCGGCGAAGGTCGCCAACGACGACGAATCCGCGATACGTTCGACGATTCCCGCCATATTCTCCAGCGGACCCCCGGTATCGATCGGAATCCCGCTGAACGCGCTGAGTTCTCGATAGAAATCGGCCCACTCCGACGGCACGGCCGCACCGGGCACCCACACCGGATGCCCCGCGACCTCCCGCAACCCGATCGTCGACCGGCCCGCGAACGGATGGTCCTTACCCACGAGCAGATACAGCGGCTCCAGATACGCCGGAGCCGCGACGATGTCATCGGGCAACGCCACCGGGCCGCCGTGCGCGCGGGCCAAGGCCGCGTCGACCAGACCGCTGCGCAGCGCCTCCCGCGACGTCGTGATCATGTTCGACATGACGATCTCGGTCTCACAGCGCGGATGACGCGCGAGATAGAACTCCATCAACTCCGTCGCGGCCATACGCTTACCCAGAACCGCCACCCGCAACGGCCGCACCCGCTCGCGCACGGACCGCACCGCCGCCTCGGCGCCCACGAGCAGTGAACGCGCATGCGGCAACAGCCGAAGACCCGCGGCGGTCGGCGCGCTGCCACCGCGTCCACGCTCGAAAAGCTCCGCACCCAACTGCGATTCGAGTTTCGCGATGCGCTTGGACACCGCCTGCTGGCTGATACCCAGCACAGCGGCGGCGTGACCGAACTGCTCCTCCTCCACCACAGCGACGAACGCCCGCAACGCCGCCAGATCCAGATCCACCATCACCTCCATCGACCAGGCAACCTCCGCCTTGCTCGGCGACCTCACAACGCTTCCGCGCCCGTCCGCTCCGGCGGGCGGACCACCTCCACCTGCGTGAGCGGGCCCGCATAACGCTCGATCTCCACCAAAGTGAGCTGCCCGGCGCACCCTTGGCTGAGCGTCGAGGACGGGCGGTCGGCGATCAGCACGTTCGGATTACCGTGACGGCAGAACGTCGGATCCGCCGGGTCGGGGTCGTACCACGCGCCGGTGGACAGCTGCGCGACACCGGCTCGCACCCCCTCGTCCACGACCAACCCCGCCAGGCAACTACCCCGATCGTTGAACACCCGCACGATGTCACCGGCACACAGACCGCGAGCCTCGGCGTCCGAGGGATGCATCCGGATCGGTTCCCGCCCGGAGATCTTCACCGACTGGCTATAGGCGCCCACGTCCAGCTGACTGTGCAACTTCGTCCGCGGCTGGTTCGCCACCAACTGCACGGGGAACCGCTCCGCCGCCGCGCCACCGAGCCACTCCTCCGGCTCCAGCCACACCGGATGCGGCGGGCAATCGGCGTACCCGAAGCCATCGATCGTCGACGAAAAGATCTCGATCTTCCCGCTGGGCGTGCTCAGCGGGTACCGGTCCGGGTCTGCGCGAAAGTCCGCGGCAAGCACCTGCCGTGGGTCCGGCACCGGAAGCTCGAGGCCCTCGCCGGACCAGAACGCGTCGAAATCCGGAAACTCCTGTCCCGCACGCGACTGCTCTACGCGCCACCGCTCGTACAGATGCCGCAGCCACTCCGCGACCGAACGTCCTTCGGTGAACTCCTTGCCGACCCCGAGCCGATCCGCCATCTCGGCGAAGATCCGATAATCGTCGCGCGCCTCGGCAGGCGGGCGGGTCAGCGCTCGCATCGGAAAGAACGACCGGTCACCTTCCCCCGCGCCGTAGTCATCGCGCTCGATGGACATCGTCGACGGCAACACGATGTCCGCGTGCCGCGCGGTAGCCGTCCAGAACGCATCGTGCACCACCACCGTGTCCGGCCGTTCGAACGCCATTCGCAAACGGGCCAGATCCTGATGGTGATGGAACGGATTGCCGCCACACCAATACACCAACCGCACATCCGGATACACCAGACCCCGACCGTTGTACCGATAGGGCGCACCCGGATTCAGCAGCATGTCCGCGATCCGCGCGACCGGAATGAAGGCATCGACACCGTTGCGCCCCTGCGGAAGTCGCGGCACCGGCCCGCGCGCCGGTTCCCCGACGCCCGCGGCCGATCCGTAACCATGCCCGAACCCGCCGCCGGGAAGGCCGATCTGCCCCAGCATCGCCGCCAGCACCACACCCGCCCACAACGGCTGCTCACCATGTCGCGCCCGCTGCAACGACCAACTCACCGTCACCAGAGTTCGAGCGGCGGCCATCTCGCGCGCCAGCATCCGGATACGCTCCGCCCCCACACCGGTGATCGCCGCGGCCCACTCCGGATCCTTGACGACTCCATCCACCGCGCCACGAAGATACGCCGCGAAACGCTCGAAGCCGACCGTGTACTCACGCAGAAACGTCGTGTCCGCCAAGCCTTCCGCGTCCAGCACCTGAGCCAGCGCAAGCATCATCGCCACGTCGGTGCCAGGCAGCGGCGCGATCCACTCGGCTTCGCTCTCCGGCGGGGTGTCGTCGCGCAACGGACTGATCGACACGAACCGGCAGCCCCGCTCCCGCGCCGCCGTGATCCAGCCCCGCACGTTGTGCCGGGAGACGCCACCAGGCGACACCGCCGCGTTCTTCGGTGACAGACCGCCGAAGGCCACCACGAGTTCGGAGTGCTCGGCCAGTACCGCCTTCGCCGTCGCCTGCTGCGTCAACCAGCCGATGTCGCCGATGACGTGCGGCAGGAAAACCGTCGAAGTGCCCAGACTGTAACTGTTCACGTGCCAAACGTAGCCGCCGAGACAGTTCAGGAAGCGGTGCAATTGACTCTGCGCGTGATGGAACCGCCCCGCACTCGCCCAGCCGTACGAACCGCCATACACCGCCTCCGCCCCATACCGCCGGTACACCCGGCCGAGCTCACCGGCCAGCAGGTCCAACGCCCGCTCCCACGACACCGGAACGAAAGCCTCCGAACCGCGCCGCCCCGGCCCCGGCCCGTTCTCCAGCCAACCCCGGCGGACATACGGCCGATCAATCCGAGTGGGGTGGTGCTGCGCAGAAGCGACGTTCCCGATCAACGGCATCGGCTCCGGATCACCACGCCACGGCCGGACCTCCGTCAGTCGTTCACCGTCGCTGTCCGCCTCGAACGCGCCCCAGTGGGTCAGATGCGTGGTCACCGCCCCACCGTAATCGGCCCCACCGACATCGCGGCGCCGCCCGTCCCCCCACCAACGCCACCTCAGCCGGATTTACGGCGCAGCTCGAAGATCCGGAACACACGGCCGCCGGAGAGCTCGTACTCCATGGCATAACCTGGCCAGAACTCGACCGCCAGATCCCAGAAGGGCTTGCGCTCCACACCGTCGATCTCACGCACCGCGACCAGGAACTGCTCACCCTCGTGCCGGACCGAGGCAGTCTGCGCGGCACGCAGATTCGCCGACCACGCCGGATGTTCGGCACTCCCCCAATTCGAGCCGAGGACGATGAAGTCCGCACCATGCGGCACATACAGCAACGACGTGGTCCGCGGGATCCCCGTCTTCCGACCCGGCACCGTGACCTCGATGGACGGCAACCCCGCCAGATCCAGGACACCCCTTCGCCCGTCGCTCACCCGCCGGATCACGCGCTCGAGTCGGAGCACGACCGGCGCCGACCGCATCACCCAGCGCTGCTGAGCGAGCCGTCTCGCCACGCGCGGCAACGGATTAGACACCACTTCAGGACACCTCTCCGTACGACTCGCAGGCTGGCAGGCGCTCTACAACAGATCTAACACCTCGTACCAACATCTATGCACAGTCGGCCTCTCGGTCTTCGATATCCATTGCGAAGTATTGATCTTCGCGATCGCCGCCTGTCTCGTCCTAGGCGGAGTTGTGGCGCATGACTGTTTGGTGGCTACGGAAGTGTTGCGTGGTTTTGAGGTCGATGCATAGTTGAATGCGAATATCTACGTATCAACATGTTATTTGGACTCCGCCACATCGCCCTCCACGCAACTCCGTTCCGCGCAAGTACTCGAAGCGCACCCCTCCCCGACTTTCGAGAAAACGGACAAGCGACCAGTTACCCTGTCCCCCGTGCCGTCCTCCCCCACCCTGGTTCGAGCACCCGAAGGACGACGAGGATCAGCCCCTTTCGGAACAGGAGTTCGATGCGTTCACACCGCCGCCATGTCTCTGCCGCCTTGGTGGCCGTCGCCGCGGTACTGCTCGGAGGCGCCGCCCCAGCAGCCGCCCGCCCCGAGCCGCCCGCCGCGGTCACCCCGATGGGCCCGGATTTCCTCTGGGGCGTCGCCTCGTCGGGATATCAATCGGAAGGCCATGCCCCGGACAGCAACTGGTCCCGCTACGTCGCGTCCGGGAAAACGACCGACCCCTACCGGGATTCGATCGACTTCTACGCGCGCTACCGCTCCGACATCGCCCTTGCGGCCGATCTGGGCGTGAAGGTGTACCGCATCGGCGTCGAGTGGGCACGCCTCCAGCCCGAACCGGGCAAGTGGGACCTCGAGGGGCTGAAGTTCTACGACGATGTCGTCGCCGCGATCACGGCTGCCGGCATGCGTCCCATGATCACCATCGACCACTGGGTCTACCCGGGCTGGGCGGTCGACCGCGGGGGCTGGAACAACCCGGGCCTCGTCGAGGACTGGCTGGCCAACGCACGAGCGGTCGTCGATCGCTACGCCCCGTTCCAGCCGTTGTGGGTGACGTTCAACGAGCCGACCTTCTACCTGCTGAACGAACTGCGCCACGGCGGACTTTCGCCCGCGGCCGCGCCCGCGATGCAAGACCGGATCGCCCAGGCGCACAACAGCATTTACGACTACATCCACCGGGTACAACCGGGCGCCATGGTGACCAGCAATGTCGCCTACATCCCTGGCGGTGAGGATGTGGTGAACAAGCCGCTGGTGGACAGGCTCGACACAAAGCTCGACTACATCGGCATCGACTACTACTACGGCCTCTCCCCCGACAGCCTCACCGCCACGGCGAGTTTCACGGAGTTGTGGAAGAACCCGCTGCAGCCGGAAGGCATCTACTACGCGCTGCAACACTATGCGCGTCAGTTCCCCGGTAAGCCGCTCTACATAGTCGAGAACGGGATGCCCACCGAGAACGGCCTGCCCCGCGCGGACGGATACAGCCGCGCCGACTCACTCCGCGACACCGTCTACTGGCTCCAGCGAGCCAAGGACGACGGCATGAACTTGATAGGTTACAACTATTGGAGTTTGACCGACAATTACGAGTGGGGCTCCTACACACCACGTTTCGGCCTCTACACCGTCGACGTCCTCACCGATCCCGCCCTAACGCGCAAGCCGACGGACGCGGTGGCCGCATACACCGACATCACCCGGACCGGCGGCGTCGCGCCCGGTTACCGGCCGACCCGTGCGCCGAAGGATTGTTCCTTCGTCGACGCGCCCGCCAGCTGTTCCGACCCGGTCACCGTCCCGCGGTGACACTTCGGGGCACACCATCGAGTGGAGGTGGACGATGACCGACGATCCCGTCGCGGTGCTGCGGCGCTGGGCCGATTCCGGCGGAATCTGGCGGGTCACCGGACGCCTGCCCGGTTCGGTCACCGTCGCCCTCTACCAGTGCACGGGCGGAGAGGAGGTCGACCGCCTGGTCTCTTCCGATCCCGAGTTGATCCGCTATCTCGGTGAGCGAACCAGCAGCGAGGACTGAACCGCTCAGCTCACGACCGATCCGGTCGCCCCCGCCCACAGCCGCTCCAGCACGCGCGCGGCCGGTTCCACGGCGGTGATCAGGCCGACCCCCTGCCCCGCGTCGATCGGCGCGACGGCGGGATCGTCAGCGGCGAGCGCCGCGGTGAGAGCGCGCTTGGCCGCCGCGTCCATGGCGAGCTCTTCTTCTCGCCCGGTCCACCGGTCGGTGAACCCGGTGCGCAGCACCCGCGCGGGAAACCTGGCGGGCCAAGGCAATTCCATTCCCACGTCGTACGCGCGGGTGAGCACCGCGTCGTCGCCGCGTGCCTCGATCAGAGCACGACGGCCCGCATCCGACAGCAGCGATTCCGAGGAGGCCGCCAGGCAGGTGCCGAGCCATGCGCCACTGGCCCCGGCGCGCAGCACGGCGGCGAGATCCCCCGGTGCGCCGATGCCGCCCGCCGCGAGCACCGGGACCGTTACCGCGTCCAGCACCTCTTCCAGCAGCGGCAGCAGCGACGCGTTCACGGCGCCATGCCCACCACCCTCCACGCCGCGGGCCACGAGGACGCCGACACCGGCAGCTTGCGCACGCCGCGCGTCCTGCCCGCTGTACACCTGAGTGGCCGGGACGATCCCGGCGTCCGCGACTCGGGCGGCCCAGCCCAAGTCTTCCCCGAAGCTCACCGAGATCAGTGCGGGACGCGCCTCGATCGCGACCTCGAGCAGTCGCGGCTCCCCGGCGACCACCCAATCGACCAGGCCGATGCCGAACGGGCCGTCGATGCCACGCAGGTGCGGCAATTCCCGCTGCAGCGCCCGGACCGATCCGGCACTGCCCATCCCGATCATCCCGAGCCCGCCGGCCGCGGTCACCGCCGCGGCGAGCCGTCCGCCCGCCACACCCCCCATCGGCGCATTGACCAGTGGAATGCGCGCACCCATCCGGTGCGCCCATGCGATCGCGTCGTGTGCGGGGAACTGTTCGCCGGGCATCGTCACGAGTTCCATCGCAGCACACCGTGCCATGAACAGTGCCGGGCCGCCCGGTCACCGCGGGTGGTCACCCGCGGTAACCGAGCATGTCCAGCAGTCCGTCGAGCTGGAGTTCGAACAATTCGTCGCGGTCGGCGAAAGTGTTGGTGCCGTACATGTCGAAGACGTCCGCGCTCACCGCCCCGAACAGGCCGACCCAGAACGTTACGCCGCGGACGACCAGCCAGTCGGGCACCTCGAGCGGGAACTCGTCGCGGATCACCGCGAAGCTGCCCGCGAGAGGCGCGGAGATCCGCGGCTCCTTACCGGGTGCGGCCAGTCGGCCGGCACGATGGGCCTGAGCGAACAGGGTGAGCAGCGCGGCGATCACCCGGGTGCCCGGCGCGGTGGTCTCGGTGGCGGGTGCGTCGTAGCCGGGAACCGGCGTACCGAACAACAACCCGTAGCGAGCGGGTTCGGCCAGTGCCCAACGCCGCACCGTGCGACCCAGAACCCGCAGCCCGTCGATCGGATCGTCCCCGGCCTCGGCCAGCGCCTCGTCGACCGCGTCGCCGAGGGCGTTGTAGCCGTCCACGACGAGCAGGGTCAGCAGCTCGTCGCGACTGCGGACATACCGGTAGACAGCCGAGGAGACCACGCCGAGGTCACGCGCGACCGCGCGCAGGGACAAGGCGGCGGCGCCTTCGGTCGCCAGGTGTTCGCGCCCGATCCGGACGATGTCGTTCATGGTCTGGGCCCTGGCGCGGGCGCGGGGTGTCGGCGGCATAACAGAAACGATGCGCGCATCCGAGAGCGTTGTCAACTATTGAGAGCATCGCTCTTTAACCGGGGCGGGCGACCACCGGCACCGCTGATCACCGGAGTGATCGGCTGGTTCGAGCCGACTTGCGAACCGTTACTTACCCGGGAGTAGTGTTAGCCGAGTCACTGGCGACACGATCGAGGAGTTCCACATGGACCAGCGGACGACGGATTTCGACGTGCTGATCGTCGGTTCCGGGTTCGGCGGCAGCGTCACCGCGCTTCGACTGGTGGAGAAGGGGTACAAGGTCGGCGTACTGGAGGCGGGCCGGCGCTTCGCCGACGACGAACTGCCCAAGACCAGCTGGGAGCTGAAGAAGTTCCTCTGGGCGCCCGCACTCGGCTGCTACGGAATCCAGCGCATCCATCCGCTGCGCAACGTCCTCATCCTCGGCGGCGCTGGCGTCGGGGGTGGATCGCTGAATTACGCGAACACTTTGTACGTGCCGCCGGAGCCGTTCTTCCGCGACCCGCAGTGGCGTGACATCACCGACTGGCGCGACGAACTCACCCCGTACTACGAGCGGGCGCAGCAGATGCTCGGCGTGGTGCGGAACCCGCACATGACGCCCGCCGACGAGGTCTTCAAGGCCGTCGCCGACGACATGGGTGTCGGCGACACCTTCGTGCAGACGCCGGTCGGCGTGTTCTTCGGCGAGCCGGGCAAGACCGTGCCCGACCCCTACTTCGGCGGCGTCGGGCCGGAGCGCACCGGGTGCGTCGAATGCGGCGACTGCATGGTGGGCTGCAAGTACGGCGCGAAGAACACGCTCGTGAAGAACTACCTGTACCTGGCCGAGCAGGCGGGCGCCGAAGTCATCCCGATGACGACGGTCACCGAACTGCGTCCGCACCCGGACGGCACGTGGGACGTGTCCACCGCTCGTACCGGCGCCTGGATTCGCAAGCAACCTCGCACGCTCACCGCCGCGCACGTCGTGCTCGCGGCGGGCACGCGCGGTACCCAGAAATTGCTGTTCGCCATGCGCGACAAGGGTGTGCTGCCGAACCTGTCCGATCGGCTCGGCGTGCTCACGCGCACCAACTCGGAGTCGATCGTCGGCGCCGCGACCAAGCAGGTGCGCCCCGGCACCGACTTCACCAAGGGCGTCGCGATCACCTCGTCCATTCATCCCACTCCCGACACGCACATAGAGCCGGTCCGCTACGGCAAGGGCTCCAACTCGATGGGGCTGCTGCAGACGCTCATGGTCGACGGTGGTGGCCGGATCCCGCGCTGGCTGCGCTTCCTCGGCCTGGTGCTGCGGCACCCGATGAACCTGCTCAGCTTCTTGAGCACGAAGAACTGGAGTGAGCGGACCATCATCTCGCTGGTCATGCAGCACTTGGACAATTCGATCACCACCTACACCAAACGCGGCCTGTTCGGCCGCAAGCTGACCAGCAAACAGGGCCACGGCGAACCCAATCCGACCTGGATTCCGGTGGGCAACGACGTCACCAGGCGGGTCGCGGAGAAGATCGGCGGCATCGCGGGCGGTAGCTGGGGGGAGATCTTCAACATCCCGCTCACGGCCCATTTCCTGGGCGGCGCGGCGATCGGGGCCGATGCCGAGCACGGTGTGATCGACGGCTACCACCGCGTGTACGGCTACCCGACGCTCAGCGTCGTCGACGGGGCGGCGGTCTCGGCGAACCTGGGCGTCAACCCGTCGCTGACGATCACCGCGCAGGCCGAGCGGGCGGCGGCGTACTGGCCGAACAAGGGCGAGGTGGACGCCCGCCCACCGGTGGGCACGGGATACCGGCGTATCGCTCCCATCGCACCGGTGAATCCGGCGGTTCCGGCGACTTCGCCCGCGGCGCTGGTGCTTCCGATCGTGGAGATCCGGGAGACGCCCGCCGCCGGATAGCTCCGCCGCCGGTCTGATCTGCCGGAATTCGACGGCGGCGGGCGAGTGCGGGGCCCGTCGCCGCGAAAACCCGAACCGACCGCGCAGCAATCTCGCCTCAACTAGCCTTTATCTGGTCTTTTGTCGCTGCGACAGCCAGGAGGCGATCCGTGAGCACACTGCGGCGCATGTTGCTCGGCCCCGTGGCGATGGCGACGGTCCTTATCCTCGCGATAGCGGGGTGCGGCGGCGACGGAGCGGACTCCACGCGAGCGGGAGCACCGTCCAGTTCCGCGGTGCTGCCCAACCGGATCGCCGGTGTGCCGATACCGGACGGCCGGATCGACGATGCCCTGGGCGAGCTGGACCGGCTCGCGGAAGACCTGTTCGCCTCCTCCGGGGTTCCCGGCATGGCGGTCGCCGTCGTTCACGGCGGAAAGGTCGTGTACAGCAAGGGATTCGGCGTCCGCAACGTCGTCACCGACGAGAAGGTCGACCCGGATACGGTCTTCCAGCTGGCGTCGTTGTCCAAGCCGGTCGGGGCCACGGTCGTCGCCCGCCGGATCGCCGCGGGAGGCGTCGAATGGGACACTCCGGTGCACCGGCTGCTACCGTCCTTCGCCCTCGCCGATCCCTACGTCACCGAGCACGTCACGATCGGGGATCTGTACGCGCATCGCTCCGGACTGCCCGATCACGCGGGCGACCTGCTGGAGGATCTCGGCTACGACCGCGGTCAAATTCTCGACCGGCTTCGGCTGTTGCCGCTGGGCACGTTCCGCGATTCCTACGAGTACACCAATTTCGGGCTGACCGCGGCCGCCGTCGCCGTGGCCACCGCGGCGGGAACCGATTGGGAGACGTTGTCCGCACAGACCATCTACGGTCCCCTCGGCATGAATTCGACCAGTTCCCGCTACACCGACTTCGTGTCGCGCGCGAACCGCGCGGAGGGGCACGTGCTGATCGAGGGGAAGTACGAGCCGGCGAACCCACAGCGCCAACCGGACGCGCAGTCCCCGGCGGGAGGTGTCAGCTCCTCGGTGACCGACATGGCCAAATGGATGACGATGGTGCTCGCCGACGGCTCCGCCGGAGGCTCGGTCCTGGTGCCATCGGAGGATCTGCTGCCCGCAATCTCTCCGCAAGCCGTGTCGGCGCCACCGAAAACGCCGGACGCGCGGGCCGGGTTCTACGGATTCGGCTTCAATGTGAGTGATTCCGCCGCGGGCCGCGTCGTGCTCGGTCACTCGGGAGCGTTCGGCCTCGGCGCGGCCACCGCGTTCACCCTGATCCCCTCGGCCGACGTCGGCATCGTGACGCTCACCAACGCGGCCCCGATCGGCGTGCCGGAGACGCTGAACGCGGAGTTCGCCGACCTGGTGCAGTTCGGGGAGGTCCAGCAGGACTGGCGCACTCTGTATCGAACGGCGTTCCAGCCGCTCGGAGCACCGGCCGGGGCGCTGGCGGGCAAACAGCCGCCCCCCGACCCCGCACCCGCGCGACCGGCGGCGGCATACGCGGGTACCTACGACAACGCCTACTACGGACCGGCGACGATCAGCGCCACCGATCAATTCCTCACGCTCACCCTGGGCCCGAACAACATGACCTTCCCCTTGAAGCACTGGAACGGCGACACTTTCGTCTTCACGCCTCCCGGCGAGAACGCCCCGCACGGATCGGTCTCCCAGGCGAGGTTCGACGGCGACAAACTCACCCTCGAGTACTACGACACCGAACACCTCGGCGTGTTCACCCGACGGTGACGGTCGCGCCCACCCCGACCGCGACCCCGGGCTCCGGCGCACGGCCCGCAGCCGGTCGCGGACGCCGTCCATCCGTTTCCCGGGGGTTTGCCGACCACCGTTGCGGGAAGTCGCTGAATGCAGGAGAGGAGGCAGCGATGACCGAACCGAACGAGACATACGACCCGCCGCAGGACACCGGCGCGCCCGACGCGGTCGAGACCGATGCGGCGGCCCTCAGCAGCGCCGAGGATCTGGACGAGGATCGGCTGCGTTCCGACCCGCTCGAGGCCGGAATGGACCCACCGGAGCACTGGAGCGGCGTCACGAAGTACGGCGTGACGCAGTGGGAGCAATCTCATCCTCGACCGCTCGGCGACCGGCTCGCCGAAGAGGAGCCCGACACCGATGCCGGAGTCCTGGAGACCCAGGCCACCGGCACCGAGGACGACCGAAAGCTCCAGGACATCACCGACGACCGCGACCAGGTACTCGCCGCGCACCGCTACGAGGAGGAAATCGGTGTGGCGGCCGATGTAGCGGGCGGTTCGGTGGCCGATGACATCCGGCACCCGGCCCCGCCCGAATGAACTGGAGCATGCCCGCCTGATCGGTACCGCCGTGGCCCGGCCCGCCACCCGGATAAGACATCCGCCGCATATGGCGCGATCGCTTCCGGCGCGGCAGGACCGGGCGCGGATGGAGTTTTACTCGTCCGGGAGCAACACCAGGCAGAACGTATGCCCCACCGGGTCGGCATAAACACGGAAGGCTCCATCGGTTTCGTCCTGCACGAGTGTCGCGCCCAACGCGAGCACAGCGGGCTCGGCTTGCTCGATATCGTCCACCAGGACGTCGAAATGTACTTGCTGTGACCCCTCGGGATCCGGGAAGCGCGGGGGCTGGTAGGCGGGCGCCGTTTGGAACGCGATGCGCCGACCTGATGCCTCGACCAGCACCACCCAGTCGTCGTCATCGTCCTCGAGCAGATCTCCCCCGAGCAACTCTTGATAGAACCTGGCGAGTTTGCGCGGCTGAGGGCAATCCAGCACGACGCTGCGCAACTGTCCGACCCCATTGTTCGATGCCATATTCCGACCTCCAGACCTATGCCATTCGTCGTTGCCTACCCGCGCCGCTCGGCGGCAAACGCGGGCGGTACATCCGAGCCCCGCGCCCGTCGCCGCTGCGACGGATCACACGGGCCGAAGGCAGGCCGGGCCGAACGCAACGGCCCGCCCGGCGCTACGAAACACGCCGGACGGGCCGCTTCCCCGTTCGCCATGCGACGCCGCCACGTCACACAGCTTGATCATGGTAAGCGCCCACGCCTGGCATATCCGGCAGCCACGCCGGATCATCCGATGTCCGATCGATGCGGCACTGTCGTGCACGCAGGTCATTCGCCGTGCGAGGCTCGCCAGAGCGTGTGTTCGCGGCTGATCGCTTCCTCGGCGTCGGATACGGCGTCGGCCCAAGCGGCTTCGGTGTCGTTCTGTTCCAAGACCTCGGCGACGATGCTCAATTCATTCGAGGCGACGGCATAGGCGGCGGCGCCGGTACTGTGCTGACGGGCCGACGACCAGGCGGCCAGGCCCGCCACCCCCGCCGCGAAAATGCCTGCGAGATCGAAGTTCACCGCGTTGAACGCCTTCGCCAGCGCTCCCGCGACACCCGCGACCTCGAAAACGAGTGCCAGCGTGCCGAACAACTGAGACCTGCGCTGGTGGTATCCGGATTTTCCCGCGTACCACCGTTGCTGTTCCCGGATGCGGTCGTTCAAGTAGACGCGGCGCCGTTCGTCGAACGGTGCGGAGCGCAGCCGCCGCATGCGATCGGTGATGGCCGGGGCGGTGGTCGGCCGCAACGCCAGCGCCGAGATATCCTGACGCAGCAGCATGAGTCGCTCGATCAACATCCGATCGGCCTCGCCCGGAGACAGCGTCCCGACGAACGGCGCACCCTGTACCGCGTACTTCCAGGTCAAGGTCTTCACCGATTCGGCGAGCGCGCGACCCTCGTACCAGGACTTACCCGGACGTCCGCGCAGAACGCCCACATCGACCGCGAGGATTCCGACGAAGGCCATCGCCGTGAGGATGGCCGCGATATCGGTGCCCGAAGCGCCGACGCGTATGGTGAATGCCGCGCACGCCGCCGCCACCACGGCCAGCCAAAGCCGAGCTCCGTAGGCGCGAAGATAGAACTTCTGGCCGTACAGCGACGCCGTGTCCGCGGACTGGAACAGCCCGGGGTAGTCGTCAGCCTGCCGCACGGGCCGCGGGACGCGTTCGAACCGACATGGCCGAAGCGTAACAGGCGACAGGTCCGTATCGAATCCTTTTGCGCTGCTTTAGAATTACGAGTCGACCATCGCCGATCGCCATTCCCGACCACGCATTCGCGACATCAACCACGGACTTGCAGATCCGCCATCAGATACCGGGTGGCGGCCCGATGACCGTCGGTCACGGCGATCCGGGCCGTCCGCGGGGTGGTGCCGGAATTCGGTGAGCGGCTGTCCATTCGCGACCAGTGATAGAGCACTTGCGCTTTCAGGAACGCCCGGTCACTCCGCTTGTCGCAGAGGAAGATGACTTCGGCAATGGGAAAGCGGTCGATCACACGTTGCAACTCGAATCGTGTTCCCGCGTTCGCCGGCACGTATCCGGCGAGGTCGAGCACGACGTAGTCGACCCGGGACAGCAGTGTGTCCACCGCCGCCTGCCAGAAGCTGACGTGGCAGAGGATCGAGCGAACGGGATAGCTGCCCGCGGGGTCGCGGACCTTGACCGCCAGATCGGTCACCCCGAGCAGCCGCCTGCGTCCGGGTGGAAACGGTACGTCCGAGTGTTTCGCCAGTTCTTCGCGCAACATGCGCGGCGACGCCACGAACATGGTGCGGAAGGCATTGCGCCTGCGCACGTCTCGCACCTCCTCCGGACTCACCGACGCGGCGCTGCGCAGGAGATGCACATACCCGAACTCGCGCCACGCGCCGCGCAGGAATTCCCGGGCGCGCGCCCGATTGTCGAACAGGCGCAGATAGGCGATCTGTACCGGCTTCGCGCCGATCACATTCGACCGCGGCGAAACCTCGCGAAGGTCTCCCCCGCCCCGCGGCGGGGTGGTGAACCGCACGGTGAGCGCCGGAATCTCGCTCGCGCGAGACCAAGTCGGGTCCGGGCCGATCGGGCTGATCCTGGCGCTGTAGGCGGGGTCTTTCGACCACTTCTCGACCGTCCGGCTCGCATTCCAACGCCGCCACCGCAGCGCGACCGATGCCAGCAATACCGCCGCCGACAGGACCATCAGGCCGAGGACGGCAGGCTCCAGTTCCGGCGCCGGACGTTGCGTTCCGTCGGGTTCCTCCACGGTCACCCCGTAGACCAGGACCAAGACGAACAGCGCGACCGGCACCACGCCCCAGAGCAACCGTCGGCTCGCGGCCGCGCCGTGACTTCGGACCTCCTGCACCGTGGCCATGTGCGTGTCCAGCGGCGGCACCAGCATGGCGATCTGATCGGGATCACGGTCCACGCGTCGCCGCAGCGATCGCGCCCGCAACCCCTGCGATGCGTCGGTGACGGCCTCCGCACCGGCGGCGAACGCCCCCACCCCCAGCACGGCCAGCGGAAACAGCACCAGCTGCCGCCACGTCGACAGGTCCACCGCGGGCACCCAGGCCGCCAGCAGCTGCGGCCCGCGAGCCCAGACCACGACAACAGCCGCCACGGCCGCCACGAATCGAACGGCGTTTCCAGCCGCCGACCGCAGCGACGCGGTCTCCTCGCCCCGGACGCGAGCGTACAACTCGCCGCCGCTCATTCCGCTGACCACCGCTGGCGTACCGTCCCGCCCCTGTGCCGACGAACATCCGTATACCGATGGCTGCGCCTGTCGCGCCGGCGATATCGCCGGGCATGTCAGCCGCTTTCACCGGCGAGCACCAGTATGGACCCGAGCCGGTGAAGACACATTCGTTATCGGCCGGGCCTATATGACGCGGACCGGCGCGGATTTCGGGAAGACGACCGGTAAGGCCATCAGTGCCCGGTGGAACGGTCCCGGCCGCCATTGCAGTTCGGCCTTGCCCAACTGGATTTCCGGCAGAGCGTCGAACAGCTGGTCGATGGCGTTCTGCACCGTCATGTAGGCGACGGATTTCGCCGGGCACGCGTGCGGACCCGCACTCCACGCCAGATGGGAACGATTGCCGATACGACTGCCACCTGGCTCGTCGGTCCCACGGATCTGAGGATCGTTGTTGCACCCGGCGAGGCTGATGACCACCGGCTGGTCCGCGGGCAACCAGACCCCGTCGACCATGATCGGCTGCCGCGGGTACGTCGTGCAGAAGTTCGCCATCGGCGGATCGTTGAACAAGACCTCGTCGAGCGCGTCGGTGGTGGACAGGTTCCGTCCGAGGACGTCACCGAAGCGGAACCGGTCGTCGGTGATCATCAGCAGCACGGCGTTGGTGATCAGATTGCGCTGCGCCTCGAATCCGGCCCCGTAGAAGCTCATCAGCTGGGCGAAGATCTCGATGTCGTCGAGTTCGGTCGAGTGGTGCGCCAGCCGCGAGGTGACGTCGTCGCCGGGATGTTGGCGCTTGAGCCGGATCAGCTGCATCAGCGCATCCTTGAGCATCTTCATGCCCTCGGGCCCCCGCACCGTGTCGAAGCGCGCGGCCATACCGGTGGCGACTCGCTCGCCGATCTCGGCCGGGCAGCCGACCATCTGGTTGAGGACTTCCAGGACCAGCGGAAACGCGTACTGGGTGACCAGATCGGCGGATCCGTCCGCGCAGAACGCATTGATCAACGGGACGGCGATCTGTTCGACCGTGGTAGGCACGTCGAACAAATCGATCCCGTCGATGGCGTCGACGGAAGCATGCCGGTAGCGATCATGGGCGAGTCCGGTGTTGTACCGTGCCGCCGGATACCACTCCATCATCGGCCGCACCGGAGAATCGTCGGGAATGGTCTTCTGCCAGGTGCGCGGATCGGCCGGGAAATGGTCGGGATCGCTGAGGATGCGCACCGCGGTCTGGTAGCCGATCACCAGGGTGGCAGGAACGCCGGGCGCCAGCTCGATCGGAACCAGCGAGCCGTGCTTGCTCCGCATCTCGCGGTAGGCATGGTGCGGGTCGGTGACGAACTCTTTCGTATACATCTGGACGCGCGGGGCGTCCGCTTCCGTCAAGGGTCCGTGCTGGACGGGGCACGCTCCGGTTCCAGTGGTGTGCGGCGCGGCCATCGGGGACTGTGGTGTGGTCAAGAACGTGACTCCAGGTAATGGAACTGCAATTCGACGAAAGTGATCTGTGAGCGGGTACACGTGCCTGCCGGGACCTGTCGTCCAGAGCTCGGCGACCCGCATACGCTAGCAACATAGCAACGCTCCGATCCCTCCGCTGACGAAGGCGGCGCCGACATACGGCCGAGAGGCACGTCGGGACAAGGCAATTCGCCGAATTTCGGCACGAAAGCACGCTGTAGGCGCTGGTCGGGAGCGCACGATCCGGTCGCCGCGCATCGGCTCCGGGTCGTGTTCCGCACCTGGGGGGCGTCGCCGCTCCCCTGCGGTCACGCGCGGTCGGCTACCGCACGGCAGATCACTGTTCGGGTCCCCCACCGCCGGCCAGGCCAACCGTCGTCGCGGCCGCCTGCCGCGCGTCGTCGACCGTGCATCGGCCGAGTCCGCAGGCGGTGGCGACACCGTAGGCCTCGCGTCCGGCGGCTTGCTCGAAGAGAGCGAGCGCGCGGGCGCTGTCCTCTTCGGAGTCCGGGGAGACGACACCGGCGATCACTTTCCAGTCGGGATCGAGTTTGCGCAGTGGTGCGTAGAACCGCGGGTCCAGCGGCGCCGGCTCGGCGCCGTAGGCGCACGGGATGTGCACCGGCGGCAGTGGTGTGCCCTGTTCACGCAGCAGCCGTGCCGTGCGGCCGAGCAGCTTCACCGCCGGAGTGAGGGTGCGCGGGGTGAGCAGGCTCTTGTGCTGATAGTCGCCGTAGCACAGGTGCACGATCGCTTCCGCGCCGATTCGGTGCATCCGGCCGAGGAAACCAGCGAGTTGCCGCGCGACGAGCGGTGCCAGGACCCACTGCGAACGTAGTCGTTCGGCCTTGACCATGCTCAGCAGTGCGATCGGCGACTCCAGCTGCCAGACCACGCGGTCACCGTACCGTTCGACGACCTCGGTCATCTCCTGAATCACCGCTTCGGTGAACACCGGCAGCTGCCGAAGCGCGCCGACCACGAGCCCGGAGCGCCGCACGGCGGGCCAGACGGGAAGCCCACCGGAGACCGCGGCGCCTGCGAAGACGAACATCGCCAGATCCAGCGGACTGGGTTGGCTGATCTGGACTTTCGTTCCGGCCAGCTCCGGACGGTCGCTCCGCAGCGATTCGAACGTGTCCACGACCTGGCCGATCCGCTCGACCCGGTCCATCGAGACGTGCCGCGGCTCCAACGTGCGCCCGGATCTCAGGCCGTAACTGGGGAAGTCGCTGTAGTCGGCGTACTCGCCGGGGCGGACGATCTCGAAGACGTCGGCATGCTGCTTGCGCGTGCGCAGATAGTCGAGAATCCAGTCCGGATCGAGATCGCAAGGCACGGCGGTCACCGGCCGTCCCTCGCTGTGGTCGGCAAACCATTGCATGACGGCACGATCACCCGTCATCAGCTCGGCAGGCAGGCTGCCGACATAATGCGCGTATCTGGTCATCTGTGGCTCTTCTGTTGTCTGGACGCGCGATCCGCGACCCGGGAGCATTCCCGTTACGCCGATCGGTAGCTGTGCAAGCGTACACGGACACGCCGGAATCCCGCACCCCCTGATGTTCCCACGCTATCGACCAGCGGATGAACGTTTCCGAAGCCGTTCCGCCGTCGCGGCAGGTGCTGCGGTGGCCGAGTCGGCCAGCCACTGCGGACCGGGACCTGTTGTGTGCCAATGGCTTAACCCCATGCTTCGATGCGAGCCCCGAACGGCGGCGACTACCGCGACAAAAGCACCGGACGAACCCAACGCCCACCAGACCCGGCACAGCGGTCACTATTGCGCTGACTCCAGCAGGCGTGCAGCCGATACGGGGTGCTTGCCGGCATCGTTCGGTGATCGGCAAAGTCGCGGATCACGCACCCTTCGGCTGCGCAGCAGCAACTTCCTCGCACAACGCTGCCCCGGGGTCGGCACCGGTCACCGTAGTCCGGGGCGACCGACCGCAGCAGTCCGCGCCGCGTCCTGGACGAATTGCGGCGAGGCATTCCGAAAATTTCCCACGCGCAGGCGTATTCGCGGTCTACCATCGGTGTCGTCCGAACCGATTTGCTGGATAGGACAATTCGACGGCGCCTGGTCCGTATCGGCGTCGTGTCGTGTTATCGCTTTGCTGTGCACCACTGATCAGATCCGAACAGACGCAGACCATCGACAGCGTGCTCGTCGATCGTCTCGGTATCCATCTCGGGGGTGAGGGCCACGCATGACCATCGAAACGCCTGTCCGCGACAATTCCGGCTCGCCTGGTAGCCGCGACCCGCTGAGCGTCTCGACCGGCTCGCGGGATCGCGTGATGTCTCGTCGGCAGCGCTGAGAGCTTTCCGATCCGAGCATGATTCGCTCGGGATGACCAGGTCGCCGCAGTACCGCTGAGCGCAGGCGCATCGATCGACCTCGGACACGGCGATGCCCGGAATTCATCGAATCCGTAGTGCGACAAGCGCTGCGGTACGTCGCCGACGCGGCGGTCGCGAGAACCACTCAGACAGAATGGAGTCCCCGCATGGCCTTCGAGTTTCTCGTGCCCGCTCTCACCGCACTGGTCGCGGTGGTCGTCTTCGTGGCGGGGGATCGCCTACATCCGAAGGCATGGCGGCACACCGACGACGACACCGTCGGCGCGCTGGTGCTCAACTTGATCAACACGATCTTCATGGCGGTGGTGGCGTTCATCGTCGTGATCGCCTGGCAGCAGTACGACAACGCGCGCAATCACACCATCGCCGAAGCCAAATCGCTCATCGACACCTACTGGGCCGCGCACGGGATGCCCGAACCCGACCACACGCGCATCCAAGGACTGGTGCGCGATTACACCGAGCAGGTTCTCACCGCGGAATGGGCCGTGATGGCCGACGACGGTCATCTCAGTCAATCCACCCAGGACACCCTCGATACCCTGCGCGACGCCGTTGCCGTGGTGAATCCGGCCGATCCCGAGGTAGACACACTTCGCACCAGTGCGCTGACCAGCCTCGACGCGGTGGCGCAGGCACGTGCCGATCGCGCGCTGGACGCCGGTTACCGCGTTCCCGGCTTCCTCTACCTGGCCATGTGGATCTGCACGGTCCTGCTGCTGTTCAGCGTGGTCCTCTCCGGCGTCCAGGTCACCAAGCGCACCGTCGTGACAACCGCGCTGCTCGGCGCCATCGTCGGCGTGGTGATCCGGGCGATCTACAACCTCGACGAGCCGTTCTCCGGTGGGAACGTGGTCCCGAAGGAGGCCTTCGAACTCGCACTGTCCCGGTACCAGCACACGACGTGATCTTCCGGCCGGTTCCGACTACGACGAGGCGACTGCACATGCGACGCGAGCGAAACACATCTCGAACACCGCGAATGGCCAAGGGATTGGCCGCTGCGATGCTGCCCCTGACCATAGCGGCACTCCTGGCCCAGCCGCTGGAAGCCTCGGCGGAGGCACCGCCGTGGCCGCCGTTCGGCGACCTCGCCACCGGGAGTGCGGTGACCGGATCCGAGCCGGTGGGCGCCTTCGCGGGCGGTGGTTCCAGCGACCGCCCCGCCACATCGTCCGGTAGCGCCGCTGCCGAAGGTGAGACGTCCGGTGGGTCCCTGAGTCTCGGCCCGATTCGGCTGCCTTCCGGCAGCGCCGGCCTCGTCGCCACCGGCAGCGCCGGGACCGCCGGCGCTCGCGGCGGTCCGCTCGCCACCGGCGATGCGGAAACCGGCGGCGCGGCACGCCCGGCGCCCCACTCGGACGTCACGGCGGAACAACCGGCCGCGACGCCGGGAGTCGACACCGGCAGCGTCCAGCTGGCGTGCACCGGCAGCGCCGTGACGGGCAGCGCGTTGCTCCTGCTCGGGCTCGTGACCGGCAGCGGTTTCGGCTCCCTCGTACCTGGTCTCATCGGCCCCGGATCGAGTGGATCGGGCGTGGGCAGCGCCGCCGCAGGCAGTGCCGCTACCGGCAGCGCAGTGCTGACGTGTCTTCTGCTGCTTCCCACCACCCCGCCCCCGCCCATGAGCCCCCTCCAACTCGGTCCGCCTGCCCCGGAACTCCCTATCGTTCCGGCTCCCGCAGCTGCCCCTACACCGATACCGCCGCAGGCCGAACGTCCCCTACCCGAGCCGCGCCCTGCCCAACAGAACCGGCCACGCGGACGGGACATCCAACCCGCCGAACCGGCCCCCGACCCGGCCGTCTGGAACCTCATGAGGCTGATGACAGTGCTGGTGGTCACCGTCATCACCGTCGTCGGTATCCGCCTCGCACCCGGCCCCAGACGAACCCGTTAGATCTCCGATCCGCGCAAGGATGGTGCGGGTGCCGAAACAACCGGCACCCGCACCGTCCTCACTACTCGGAGTCCCTCCGGCACACCTCAGCGGGGCGCCATCCGGATGGCGCCGTCGAGACGGATGGTCTCGCCGTTGAGCATCGGGTTCTCCACGATGTGGCGCGCGAGCGCGGCGTATTCGCTGGGGTCGCCCAGGCGCGAGGGGTGCGGGACCTGAGCGCCGAGGGACGCGATGGCCTCGTCCGGCAGCGTGGCGAACAGCGGAGTGTGGAACAACCCTGGCGCGATGGTCACGACCCGGATCTTGATGGCCGCGAGGTCACGCGCCACCGGCAGGGTCAGGCCGACGATTCCACCTTTGGACGCCGAGTACGCCGCTTGCCCGATCTGGCCGTCGAAGGCCGCCACGGACGCGGTGTTGATGATGACACCGCGCTCCTCACCCACCGGATCGGTCTTCGCGATCCGTTCGGCGGCCAGCCGGATCACGTTGAAGGTGCCGATCAGGTTGACGTTGACGACCTTGGTGAAGTCCGCCAGCGGGAACGCCCCGTTCTTGCCCACGGTCTTGATGGCGTTGCCGATGCCCGCGCAGTTGACCGCGATCCGCAGATCGCCCAGCTCCTGCGCGGCGTCGAGGGCCGCTGTGACCTGCTCCTCGTTCGTGACGTCCGCCGCCGCGAAGACCACGCCGTCGCCGAGTTCTTTGGCGACGGCCTCGCCGGAGGACGACGGCAGGTCGATGATCACGACCTTCGCTCCCTTGCCGTGCAGCTCCCGCACGGTCGCCAAGCCCAGTCCCGACGCACCACCGGTCACGGCCGCGACCGAGTTGCTGATCTCCATCCCACTCCTCTTCTCCGGGTTGTCGAACGACAGCGCGAAACGCCGTCCGACTGGTCCGCGCTGTCACCCCGACACGGGGAGCCAGGCGCCGTGACCAATCGAGACACGGCGACAGGCTAACCGTACGGGCAGCGCTAAGTAAACAGTCATTCTCCTTCGAATCGATACGCCGGTCGTCCAATGTCACCCGAACCCCCTGCAAGAGCGCGGAAATCGGCGTGATGGCAAGCTGTTGGTTATGGCCGATATTCGCCTGGACGTCTCCGACGCCATCGCCACCATCACCCTCGACCGCCCGCGGCAGCTCAACGCGTTCACCACCGCGATGGGCACGGAGCTGATCGATGCCTTCGATACCTGCGACCGGGACGATCGAGTTCGCGCCGTGATCATCACGGGCGCCGGACGCGCATTCTGCGCGGGCGCGGACCTGTCAGCGGGTGCGGAGACCTTCGTCGCGGGCGACCAGGACGCCGCGGAGTCCTTCCGGGACAGCGGCGGCGAGGTCGTCCTGCGCATGTTCGAATCGCGCAAGCCCATCATCGCCGCCGTCAACGGCCCCGCCGTCGGCGTCGGCATCACCATGACGCTCGCGGCGGACTTCCGCATCGCCGTCGACACCACCCGCATCGGGTTCGTCTTCAATCGACGTGGCATCGTTCCCGAGTCCTGCTCCAGCTGGTTCCTGCCCCGGCTGGTCCCCATGCAGACCGCACTGGACTGGGTGTACTCGGGCCGCCTCGTCGACGCGAGCGAGGCCCGCGAAGCGGGATTGTTCTCCGCGCTGCATCCGGCGGACACCCTGCTCGACGAGGCGCGTGCGCTCGCGCGCCGCGTCACCGAGCATTCCGCGCCGGTCTCGGTGGCCCTGTCCCGGCAGATGCTGTGGCGCAACCTGGGCGCCGAGCATCCGATGATCGCGCACCGCATCGAGTCCCGCGGCATCTACCACCGAGGCGCGAGCGCCGACGCCAGGGAAGGCGTGACCGCCTTCCTGGAGAAGCGCCCCGCGCGCTTCCCCGACAGCGTCGATCGCGACCTCCCGGACCTTTTCGGCGATGATCTCGCGGTCCCGCCGTTCCGGCTATGAGTTTCTCGCTGGTGACCACCGACCTGTCGGTGCGTCAGAATCCGTCGACGGTGGCGAGGAACTCCCGCAGCAACGCGGTGATCGCCGCGGGTTGTTCCAAGCTGCTGGTGTGACCGCAATCCGCGATGGTGTGCAGGCGCGCGCCCGGGATCGACGCGGCGATGCGCTCGGATCGCGCGGGCGGCGTCGCAATGTCGTCGGTGCCGACGGCGACAAGCGTCGGCACCGCGATGGCGGCGATCTCGTGTTCCACCGAAGCCCGGTCGGCCACGCCGAGGACTGCTCTGCGAACGGCGGCACGATCACAGCGCCGCAGGCGTGCGGCCCACGCATCGATGACGGGTCGATTCGCGGGGTCGGCGCGGAAACTCGGACCGAAAAGGTGCGGTTCGATCCGGCCCAGGACCGGTTTCGCGCCGAACAGGCGCAACGCGAGCGCGAGCCGCTTGTACTCCCCGATCTTGCCGGGGTCCTCCGGCTCGGCGCTGCTGTCCAGCAACGTCAGTGAGCGCAGCAGCGTGCCGTGCCGCGCCGCGATCCGCTGCCCGACGAAGCCGCCCATGGACAGACCGGCCCAGTGCACCGGAGCGATCCCGAGTCGCCGGATCACCGCGACGGCGTCACCGGCGAGGGTGTCCATGTCGTAGCCGTGGGCCGTCGCCGGGGTCGCGCCCTGGCCTCGCCAGTCGATCGCGATACAGCGGTAGTGCTCGCGCAACACCTCGATTTGCGGCTGGAACATCCAGCCGCCGAACAGCAATCCGTGACCGAACACCACGGTGGCCGCCTCCGGGCGGTCGCGCGGCGCTCCGGTATCGGTATAGGCGATCGGCACGCCACCGACCGTTATCGTGGGCATGAGTTCGTCCTGCTCCGAAAAATCGCGCTACACCGAAATCGACAGTTCCGCGGGTCCACGCACGTTGATCCGTCCGTTCCAGCGCAATTCGTCGATAGTCGCCTCGGGGAACCGCCGCACGAAGCGAGTGAAGACGGCCCGTGCCTCGAGCCGGACCAGCGCCGCGCCCAGGCAGTGATGGATGCCCGCGCCGAAGGAAAGGTGCTGCTGCGCGTTCGGCCGGTCGAGGCGCAGCTCGTCGCCGTCGACGCCCCAGAACTCGGGATCGCGATTGGCGGCGCCGACGCAGGCGAGCACCAGGCTGCCCGGCGGAATCACCGAGCCGCCGATCGGCATGGACTCCACGGTGATCCGGCGCATCAGTTGCACCGGGGTGTCGTATCGGAGCAGTTCGGCGACGGCGTTCTCGGCGAGTGCGGGGTCTTCCCGGAGTCGTCTTGCCTGCCCGGGGTGGCGCAGCAGGGCGAGGATGCCGTTCGCGAGGTGGTTCACGGTCGTCTCGTGGCCCGCGATGTAGAGCAGCATGACCTGGGCGACCAGCTCATCCTCGCTCAGCACATCGCCATCGTGTTCGGCGGTGATGAGCCTGCTCAGCAGGTCGTCGCCGGGTGCGGCGCGTTTCCAGCGGACCAGGTCGCCGACCATGGCGAACAGTTCCTGGTTGGCGGACCGGACCTTGGCCTGCAAGGCGGGATCGGGCAGTGGTTCCAGCGCCAGCACGAGTATCGCGGTGAGTTCGCGCAGCCTGGTGTGCTCGACCACCGGGACGCCCAGCATCTCGGAGATGATCGCGAAGGGCACCGGGAACGCCAGTCCCGCGACCACATCCGCGGTGCCCGCCTCGGCGATGCGGTCCAGGGCGGCATCGATGAGTGCCTCGGCCCTGGGCCGCAACGCCTCGATCGCGCGGGGCGTGAACGCCTTGGCGACGAGGCGGCGCAGGCGGGTGTGATCGGGCGGATTCCGGTCCAGCATGGACAGTCCGCGCATCATGCGGTTTTCCTTGCCGAGCTCGCCGCTGTCGCTTTTCCAGGTCGGCAGACGGGTCAGATCCTGTTCGTCGACCGACTGCGCCGACCGCTGCAGCGCGGCGGCATCCTCGTACTTCGACACGATCCAGAATCCGAGCGGGTGCTCGTGCACGGGTGCGGCGGCCCGCAGCCGGTCGTAGTGCGGATAGGGATTCTCGGCGAAGCCCGCGGCGAACGGATCGAACACGAAGCTGTCGGTGGTCACGGCCACTCCTCCTGGTTCACGAGTTGACCAGTTTCACGTTGCGCATGGTGACAAGTGCCGTGGCGCACAATGTTTCGTCCTCGTCGCGGACCGAGAAGACGTCCGTGGCCGCGATGGTGATGAGTACTCGTGGCGACGCATCCACAGGAAATGCGAATGCGCCAGGCCGCGCAGCGTTCCGCGTAGACCACCGCCGGAAAGGTTCGGCGAGTGCGGATCTCCTTCGCGATCGCTGTATTCGTGATGCCGCCGATGCAGGGCCACCCAGGACACCACGCCGCCCTGTCCGGCCATCGAGCCGAGCACCGCCAGCACCGCGGCGACCCACGGCGCCGCCGTGAACGTGCGATGGGTGAACAGCCGGTGGTAGCCGACGGTCACGCCGAGGCCGGTGGCCAGCCACATCGAGAACAACAGCAGGAATTCGGTCAGGCCGAACGGATGCACCCGGAGAAAGGCGAACGCAAAAGCCGTGCCGAGAATCGGCAGAATATCGAATAGCAGGAAGTGCCGACGTTGCAGCCGATGAATGTAAGGACTGCTGATCGTCTTCCTGCGGGGTTCCGGCTTCTCGCCGTTCGGATCACTGTCTTCGGCAATCACTCGACTACACCTCGTCGGTCCAGGGGCCCGATCTCGCCGGCGGGACCGCTCGACCGTAACCCCGCCGGCGAGAGGAACTTCGGCAGAGCAAGAGCCCCCGATCGTGGGATCGAAAGCGTCTATGTCACCACCACGCCACGACGCGCAGCGGAAACGAGCCCATCCCGCGCACCGGCGCAGGCAGTGCGACGAGTCTGGCGCCGGTGCCGGGGAGCGCGTCCAGGTTCGTCATCTGCTCGATGATCGGGATTCCCGCGCCCAGCAGCGTGTGATGGCACGGACGTGTCGGCAACGACGTGTCGTCGACGTCGAGCGAGTCGATGCCCACCAACGCCACATTGGCGGCGACCAGCGCATCGGCGACCTCACCGATCAGGAACGGATGCCCGGGCTCCCGGTACGCGGCCGAACCCCACTCGGACGACCAACCGGTGTGCACCAGCACCGCCTTGCCCCACAGGAGCGCGGGATCACCGAGCAGGTCGGGGCCCACCGCGCGCAGTCCCCGCGCGCGGATAAGGACGATCGGCACGTTGAACAGCCGTTCCAACGGCAACTCGGCGATGTCGGCGCCTTCGGCGTGGAAATGGTAAGGCGCGTCGATGTAGGTCCCGGTGTGGCCGACCATATCCACGCGTGCGATGTCGTAGGCCATGTCGATCAGCGGCGATCGGTCGCGCGCCACGGCCGTGGTGACGCGTGGTGCGGGCAGGCCCGGATAGGTGAGCATGCCGTCCGAGACCGGATGCGACAGCTCCACGATCGCTCGGCTCATACCTGGGACGCTACCGGCCGATCCCGTGCCCGTACACGGAGTCGTCGCGGGGCCGGACGCGGTGAAAGCGCCGATCGCGATCGGCACATGCGCGTCGCGCCGAAGAAGCGCAGAATGGACACCGGAAGGTCATCATGCGAGCGCTACAGGGCCTGCTCGGCGTCGTGCTGGGGATCCTCACGGCCGTGCTCGGCACGGTACTGGGGCTGGTCGCGGCCGTGCTGTGGCTCGTCGGCGCGATCCTATGCGTGACGGTGATCCTGCTTCCGCTCGGTCTGCCGGTCACCAAACTCGCCCGCCGCCTGTTCACCCTCTCCCGGCAACTCATGCATCTGCCCTGACGGCCGTCGCCGCGGGTCGGTCGATCAGGTTTCGTATGGCTTCAATGACGGGGCCGGGCATCTCCTCCGGCAGGAAGTGTCCGCACCGCACGGTCCCGGCGCGAAGATCGTTCGCCCATCCCGACCAGATCGATAGGGGATCGAACGGAAGCACGACCTCGCCCGGATCCTGCCAGAGCGCGGCGACGGGCATGGTCAACCGGCGGCCCGCACGACGATCGGCTTCGTCGTGGACGTTGTCGATGGAGGCGCTGGCCCGATAGTCGGCGCACACCGCGCGAACGGCGCCGGGCGCGCGGGCAGCCGCGAGGTATGCGGCGCGGGCTTCCCCGGGAATCGCGCCGGGTATCCGGCACCAGTCGTCGAGGAAGTGCCCGAAGAACAGATCGGGGTCGGCTCCGATCATGCGCTCGGCCACGTCGGAAGGTTGTGCGAGCAGGTACAGATGGAAGGCGAAGATGCCGGATGTCCCGTGCAGGGTGGACCACATGTCCGCGGCGGGCAGCACGTCCAGAATCGCGAGATGGCTGATCGCGTCCGGGTGGTCCAAACCTGCACGGAACGCGACCAATCCTCCTCGATCGTGTCCGGCGAGCGCGAATCGCTCATGGCCCAGCGCCCGCATGAGCCCGATGATGTCGGCGGCCATCGTCCGTTTCGCGTAGGTGCTGCCATCCGGCTCGCCGACGGGCTTGTCGCTGTCGCCGTAGCCGCGCAGATCAGGGCAGATCACCAGATGGTCGCGAGCGAGGTCCGTCGCGACGTGCCGCCAAGCGAAATGGGTCTGCGGAAAGCCGTGTAAGAGCACGATCGGGGCGCCTGCTCCGGCCATGGCTACGTGGAGACCGATATCGCCGACCGTCACGCGATCGTAGGCGAATCCAGCAATCCTGTTGCGCATCTCTCGGACAGTAGGACATGGCACCGACAAGCTCTGGGCACGTGCACCGGTCGAAAACCACTGCGGCGCTGTCGATCGTCAGCGAGAACTGAGATCCCCGGCTTATCGCGTGCGGCCGAACAGTAGCCGCTATCGGGAGCGGCTAACCCCGCCGGGATGCGGGAACAACAACGGTGCGAGAAAACGCCGGGCGAACTCCTTCGCCGCCGCGGCGTCGGCGAGCGGGAGCGCGCCGCGCGGATTCGAGATGAACGACATCGTCAGGCGGACGAACAGCTCGGCGACCACCTCGGCGTCGAAGACGCCCAGCTCGCCCCGCTTCTGCCAGTGCACTATGAAGCGCGCCACCAATGCCCGTCCCTGCTCGATGAATTCGTCACCGGTGAGGAAACGGGTGAGTTCCCCTGCCGCGGACGAGACGCGAAGGCTGCGCGTCAGCAACCGGGGGGCCTTCGCCTCGCTCACGAACGCCGAGAACATCTCCGCCAGCGCGCTGACCGGACCCGCCGAGCGCTGCACCGCCTCGGCCACGATGATCCCGACCCGTTGCGACTCGGCCATGAGGGCGTAGCGGACCAGCGCGGACTTGGTGCCGAAACGGCGATAGACCGTGGCGACGCCGACACCGGCCTGCTCGGCGATGCGGACCATGGTCGTCTCCTCGAAACCCACCTCGGCGAAGCAGTCGCGGGCGGCCTCGACGATGCGGCGAGATCGGGCGTCCAGCGCGACGAGATCGGCCCATACATCGCCCACCGCGGCCAGAAACTCCGGGACGGTCTGGTCACCGCCGCGTCCCTGCGGGCGCGTGGCGGAATGCGGTTCGGCCGGGCCCACGTCACCCGCGGTCTTGTTCCGCCTGGTGCTCGTCTCGGGCTTGCTCGAATCGTTTCGCTGCGCCCTCATCGGCGTGAGCCTACCGCCCGTCCCGTGCGGCGCCTCACCACCACCGTCAGCTCTTCCGCGTCCCCGCATGCGGGGACCCGTTCACCACGTCCACAAATGATAGTCTTGAAGCCATATCACTATCACCCGTAGTTCAGAGGTGACCCATGACGACGAACGCAGAGCTGCCCGTTGTTTCAGAGCCCGGCGTCGGCGCGGCGCCCTTCGATCGGGTTCGCCCCGAGGTCCTCGCCGAGTTCCGCAGGCATACCGGCAGCGTGCTGTCGGGCGTCTTCGCCGGCGCCGCCTTCGACCAGGTCGCGCTCGTCCCCGTCGCCGCCGCCGTCGACCGTACCGGCCGCTTCGCCGCGAACTTCGCCGATCGTGGCGTACGTTCGAGTTTCTCGGCCCTGCTGGCGATGTGGGGCGACCCTGCCGACCGGCTGGCCGAGGCCGAGTGGCTCAAACAGCGCCACCGTGACGTGCACGGCCGGGGTCGCGGCGACTATCACGACGTCCGCTACAGCGCCCTCGATCCGCAGACGTGGATCTGGGTGGGGGTGAGCGGGATGTTCGTCGCGCTGAACACCTTCACCTACTGCACCGGGACGGTGCTGCGCCCGGAGGAGAAGGAAGCCGCCTATCAGATGCTGCGCGAGGGGTTTTCCGGGCTGGAGTTGGCGGCGCGGTCGGGCAAGCTACCCCCGGACCTGGCGTCGGCGACCGAATACTACGACGCGATGGTGGAGCGGGAGCTGTCCTCGAACCCGTTCCTGGTCGAGCAGTTCGCGGGCCTGACCCGGCTCCCGTTGCCCACCCTCGGGCTGCCGCAGCTCGTTCGCACCGTGCTCATGCCGTTGTGGCTGCTGCTACGCCCTTTCACCGGTCACGTGATCCAGGTGTGCTCGGCCGAGGTCATGCACCCCGGCGTCCGCCGCATGGTCGGGTTCGAGCTGAAGCGGCGCCACCACCTCGAGTTCGCCGTGTACGTCCGTGTGCTGCAAGCGGCATGGCGTCTGCTGCCGGATCGGTTGCTGCTGCTCCCGCTGGCCTACAACCGCCTGCAATACGAGAAGCTCGTCCGCTATCACCGCAAGTACGCGCTGGACTCCTTCGCGCCGCCCCCGGGCTCGACGGGCGGTTGCCCGGTCTGAGACGGCCACTCCCCGCCGGGGGCAAGGCACGCCGCACCGCACCGGAAGGCATACCGGACTGGGTATGGAGGTGTCGAAGCTGGTGCTTGCCAAGGCGATTCAGCGGATCCGGCGGCACGGCTCGGCGATTCACCGGCTCGGGCAGGCGGCGCGGCAGGTAGCGTGTGCCGATATGGCGACCCCCTTGGCGTACACGGCCACCTACTCCCATCCGGCCGACGCGCTTCGCGCGGCGCTGGCCGACGAGCGGTACTGGAAAGACCGCGTCGAGGAGGTCGGCGGAGTCCTCGTGGAGTTCGATGCCGCCGAGGACCGTTTGCACGTGCGAATGGTGCAGACCATAGCGGCGGCCGAGTTGCCCGGCGCCGTCACCGCGGTGCGCCCCGAGGGCCTGGTCGTCACCCGCACCGAGACCTACACCCAGGAGGGCGGCAGTTTCGACGCCGACGTCGAGGGTGTGCCCGCGCGGGTGAGCGGCACCGTCCGGCTCACCGAGCAGGATGCCGCCGCGGTGGCGGTCGTGGACGGCGCGGCCGAGGTGGGGATCCCGTTGTTCGGCAAGAAGATCGAAGCGGCCGTCGTCGCACGGCTGGTCGACATGCTCGCCGCGGAAGCGGAATTCACCGATACCTGGATCACGAACCACTGACACGTCGACCGGCACCCGGAGTCGATCGGGCAGTCGATCGGGCATCAAGGATCACGCGGGGGCGGCC
This sequence comes from Nocardia sp. NPDC051929, assembly GCF_044548645.1. NCBI lineage: Bacteria > Bacillati > Actinomycetota > Actinomycetes > Mycobacteriales > Nocardiaceae > Nocardia > Nocardia sp. NPDC051929. Next base: position 239,760 of record NZ_JBIUCG010000010.1, read on the forward strand.
ACCTCACCGGTCTCGTGCTCGGTACCGGTCGCGGTCCGACGACCCAGCGCCGGCGCGATCAACTCCACGGTGTCGTGCAGGATCTGCTCGTAGTCGGCGCGGTGGAACTCGTACGGAAGCTCCAGTCGCAGTTCCGAAGTCTGCGCGAGCACCGGATCGGCCCGCAGCCGATCGATGATCTCCTCGGCGGGCCCGACCAGGTCCGGGGCGAACAGGACGCGCCGCGGCCCCTGCGGCCCGAGGGTGCGCTCGCGCCTGCTCTCCGCGTACTGCCGGTACCGCTCGCGAGTCGCGCGGTCGGCGCTGTCGAACGGAACGATCACCCGTCCCACCGCGACCCGGGCGGGCCGAGCCGGATCCACCAGTCCGCGGTACTCGCCGATCAGGCTCGACTGGGTGGTGGTGAAATCGTCGCTGTGCTCGCCGAACACGATGTTCCCCGTCAGGAGGTTCAGCCCGTTCTCCCCTGCCCAGCGCACCGAACGGGTGCTGGCCCCGCCGTACCACAGCCGGTCGATCAAACCGGGATTGTGCGGCTGTAACCGCGGCCGCTGGGTGTTGCCCGGGGAGTGGATCACCGTGTCGGCGTCACCGAGATAGTCGCCCCGCAGGTTCTCGATCAGCCGGGCGATCCGTCCGTAGGAAAGGTCGTAGGTGCGCCAGTCCCCGTCGAAGACCAGGCCGCCGAGCAAGTCGGCATGCGGCGGCGTGCCCGCACTGAAACCGGCTTGCAACCGGCCCCGCGACAGCACATCCGCCAGCGACAGATCCTCGGCCAGCCGGAACGGGCTTTCGTAGCCGATGGGAATCACGGCCGTGCCCAATTGGATTCGACTGGTGCGCTGACCGGCGGCGGCCAGGAACACCGCTGCCGACCCGACGCCGTGCTCGAGATGACGCTGCCGGATCCACGCACCGTCGAAACCGAGGCTTTCGCCGTACTCGAACAGCCGTAGCGTGTCCTCGAGCCCGGAGTACGGATCGTCGTCGGGATAGTTGCCCGGCGTCAGGAACGACAACGTCCTGATCCGAGGTGTCGTGTCGCTCATCGGTTCAGCCGCGCTCGTACGGCAGCTTCTCACCGGCTTCGATCGCGACCGGGAGCCGGTTCTCCGCGGGCGGCAACGGGCAGGTCGCCAGGTCGGTGTAGGCGCAGGGCAGATTCGCGGCCCGATTGAAGTCCAGATCCACCGAACCGTCGGCATCCGGCGGCGACAGCTGCAGCACCCGGTTGGCGGCGTATGTGGTGACCCCGGAGGTTTCGTCGGTGAAGAGCACGGTCAGGGCGCCGGGGTCCTTGCCGGGGAAAGCGGTCAGGCGCAGCGGCCGTCCGTCCAACTCGAACTCGACCTGCCCCGGCGCGTCGTAGACGTGTTCCAGTCCTTCGACAGCGGCGCCGACCGTGGTCGGCTGCGGCTCCGGGAAGGCGACATATCGCCCGGAGACCACCCACTTCGGGTGCGGCGCGTAGGCGGGCGTGCCGCGAAATGCCGTGCGCAGCGGGTTGTCCGGGTGCCGTGGCCGAACGATGTCGTGCCCGCCGCGCTTGGCGACCTCGATCACCGCGTCACCCCAGACAGCGTTCACGCCGCCGCGTTCGGGGATGACCCCGAACACATGCCGTCCGCGCACGGGTTTCCCGTCGACCACCAGCTCCTCACCGTCGTCGAGCACCACCGTCACCCCGTCGGCGCCGGTGGACCAGGCACCCGGCGCGTCGGAGAATCGCTGCGGCGTCTCGGCCAGCCAGTGCAGATCGGTGATGGCCAGGAATCCGTGCGGGTCGGCCAGTCGCGCCTCTTGTCCGCGGTGCCAGTCCTGCCAGTCGGCGACGAAGGCGTCGGTCGGAGTTGCCGCGGCGGCCTGCGCTGTCATGTGGTGCTCCTCGTCTGAAGCCGTGTCCGCCCCGGTTCGGTGCAGTCCCCACGATTCGAGCCGAGACGTGCGACACCGCTCCGGACGACGAACGGAGGTGATACCGGATTCAACCGCACGCGCCCGTGCGCGAATAGAATTGCGATCAGCCCGAACCCAATCGCCGCTCACGGAGCATTCATCTGGTCGTGTGCGCACCGCCGTTGACGTGAATCGTCTGGCCCGTGATGTGCCGGGCGTGCGGGGAGGCCAGGAACTCGATCAGCCCGGCGACGTCATCGGGCTCTCCCGCGCGTTTGTCGTGCGTGGAGTCGATCAACCAGCTACGCCGTTGCTCGCTCAATTGCCCTTGGAAGAAATCGGTGTTCTCGATGTAACCGGGCGCGACCGTGTTCACCGTGACACCCTTCGGCGCCAGTTGCGCCGACAAGCCGGCCGACCACGCCGCCAGCGCCGCCTTCGCGGCGCCGTAGGACCCCGCGGCATACTCCGCGCCGATCGAGCCGACATTGATCACCGCTCCACCGGGTCGCAGCCGCTCCCGCAGCGCCGAGGTGGTCAGGACCGCACTCAAGAGATTCGTCGACAGGTTCGCCGTCCACTGCTCGGCCAACTCCGCCAACGACACCGCGGCACCGTTCCCGACGACGAGATCGGTGTTGCCCCCGGCCATGTTCACCAGCACATCCACTTCGGGCCCGACCGATTCGGCGAACCGCTCCACCTCCGTTGGAATCGCCGCATCACAAACGATTCCCCGCACTCCGAGTTCCTGTGCCGCCCGCTCCACCCGTTCCTTCGAACGCCCGGTGATCACCACGTCCGCCCCGCCTTCGGCGAACCGCTGAGCCACCCGGCGTCCGATTCCCCCGCTCGCACCGGTGACGACGACCGTTCCGCGCATTCTCATCTCCTCTCGGTATATTTAGCGCTAAATGTACCGAGGGGAGAGACTTCCGGCAATGACGCACGAAGCACACGACGAGATACCGTCGCCCGCCCGGATAGCCGCGGCATGGCGCCGCGAACTGCCCGGCGCGCGAGTCGAGTCGATCGAGATCCTCACGCCGCTGTGGCGAGTCGCCAAACTCCTCACCGACGAGCGACAGCGCACCCTCCAGCGGCTCGGCATCGATGAATCGACCCTCGACCTGCTCAGCACCCTGCGCCGATCCGGTCCGCCCTACCAGCTGACCACCCGCCAGATCGCCGCCCGCAGCCTCGTCACCGCGGGCGCCGTCTCCCAGCGCCTCGCCCGTGCGGAAGCGGCCGGGCTGATCACCCGCGAACCGACCTCGACCACCCGGCGCGGCGTCCTGGTCTCGCTCACGCCGGACGGCCATCGCCACATCGAACAGGTCGTGCCCGCCCTACTGGAGCACGAAACCGCCTTCACCGACCAACTCGCCGCCGACGAACGCACCGTGCTCACCGCGGCTCTGCGCACACTCGAGGCGGCGATCCGATCCGCCGAACCGGCATAGACCCCCGCGCCGACTCGGTCAGGCGCCGGACAGATCCGCGGACAGGTCGCTGATTTCCACGACCGGCCCGGCTCTGACCCAATTCGCGCGAGGCCGGATCGAGGATCGCACTGCGGTAGACGGCGAAACCGCGCACAGCGTGCCGGAATACGTCCGGCGATTGAGCGAACACGGTCCACCAGTCGCCGGGTGTGGCATGGATCGTGCCGTGATCGACGGCGGGATCCTTGCCGGGGCCGAACAGCCGGTCGTAGAACAAGAGGATTCGTTCGATGTGATTGCTGACACGTCGCCTGTCAAGGCTCGATCCGCCGACCCCGGCACCAGGGCATTCGAGCGGAGCCCCGGTGCCGAGAAGACAGCGTCAGAGAGGTCGCGGCTCCGGTGTTCCGGCGTGACCGCGCCACGCCGCACGTGGCCCGATGCCGTGGAATCGCCCGCTCCGCAGCGAGTCGGCCAGCGCGTCCTCGACAGAGGAGTGAACGGGCCGCAGGGCGTCGAGGTCGAGGACGGCCACGACGCGGGCCACTACCAGCCGGTCACCGACCACTCGCAGCCGGATGCCCCGGCGCAGGCATGCCTCGGATTCTTCGGCCAAGATCAGCAGCGAACGGCAGGACATGAAGCCGAGACCGCTCGCATCGATCACGATCGACCCCGGCGCCGCGGTGGTCGCTCCGGCCTCGTATAGCAATCGCCGCCACGCGGGCAGCGTGTAGGCATCGACTTCACCATGGACGTGGACGACGGTCGCGTTGCCGCGGTGTTCGATGGTCGCGTCCAGTCCGAGGAGGGCGTCTTTCCACCCGTCCGACGAGGGGTGGGCGGCGCCGCCGAGACCGTGCAATTCTGTGCTCATAGGGCACTCGATTCATTTCGCGCCTAGCGCGCTCGATACCGGCCCACCCTGCATCCTCAAGACAGACCCGTCCCTTATTGCTAACAGAGACATGCCCATCTGTACAGCGGTGCGGATCCGAGCGGTTACCTGGACAGGTCGTGGGACGGGCTGCGGTACCTGTTGGAGTCGGCCGAGGCGGGAGGCCGCGCGCTGCTCAGCAGGCGCCCAACGGTGGAACCGATCGACGGCGACCCGTCACGGCGGGATAGGAACAGCACGTAGCCACGCCGGGCCGTCACGGATTTCCCATGGCCGCACGCCGATCGTATGAGCGGTTCCTGCCGACCGTGAACGCTGACATTTGTTCAAGACGAATCTTCGGTCGCCCAGCAAGGTAGTCCCTGTACGGACCGTCCGAAGGAGAACCAATGGCTGAGACCAGCGCCGCTGCGGCGTCGAGTCGGTGTTCGGATCCAGATCCGAAGTGGCAGTGGAGTTTCGGATCGACGATGCCCAACTGGATCGGCGCTTTCAGCAAAAGGGAGGCATACTCGTGCGGATCCTCATCTCCGGTGCAAGCATCGCCGGACCGGTGCTGGCGTACTGGCTCACCAGGCACGGCTTCTCCGTCACCGTCGTCGAACGCGCGCCGACCCTGCGCAAGACCGGCGGCCACGCGGTCGACCTGTTCCGGCCCGCGATGGACATCTCGCAGAAGATGGGCGTGCTGGCGCGCATCCAGGAACGGGCCACCGGCACGAACCGGATGACACTCCACCCCGAAGGCGCGCGGCGGCCCGCCAGCGTGGATCTCGCCAAGATCTTCGGCGCCACTTCCGACCAACACGCCGAGATCATGCGCGACGACCTCAGCGAGATCTACTATGACGCCGCCTCCGACGACGTCGAATATCTCTTCGGCGACTCGATCACCGCGATCTCACCCGAGGGCGAGGTACGGTTCGAGAAGTCCGCGCAGCGCCGCTTCGACCTCGTCGTCGGCGCGGACGGGCTGCACTCCTCTGTGCGCCGCCTGGTCTTCGGCGAGGAATCGCGCTTCAGCGCCTTCGCCGGGGCCTATCTCGGGGTGATGACCCTGCCCGGCGCCTACGGCTGCGACAGCGAACTCCACATCCACGTCGGTGTCGGCCGCACCGCAGGTATCTACGGTGTACGCCACCTCGGCGAGGCGCGTGCGTTGTTCCTGTTCCGCAGCAACCGCGAACTCGACTACCACCGCCACGACGTGTCACGGCAGAAAGAGCTGCTGCGTAAAGCATTCCACGGTTTCGACACCGACGTGGACCGCTGGCTCGACGAACTCGACCACACCCCGGCGTTCTACTTCGACTCCATCACCCAACTCCGCATGGACACCTGGTCCCGAGGCCGGGTGACGCTCGTCGGCGACGCGGGCTACTGCCCCGGCCCGGCCGTCGGCGGCAGCACCACGCTGGCCGTCGTCGGCGCGTACGTCCTCGCCGGAGAACTCGCACGAGCGGGCGGCGACCACGAGCGCGCCTTCCCCGCCTACGAACACGCGATGGCCGAACACATACGCGGCGGCCACGCCGTCGCGCTCAGCGCAGCCAAGACCCTGATCCCCACATCCCGCCTCGGTGTCTCGGGACTGGTGCAGGCCACCCGACTGTTATCCGCCCTGCCCGCAGGCCCCGGCCGCGCCTTCCTCCGCCTCGCCACCAAAAGCACACGCGTCTACAACGCTATGACCGTCGACGACTATCCACCACCGCCCACCGCATCAGGAGGCCTGGGTGGCGACCCGTTCAGCCCTCGGACGTCAGACCCTCGAAGGTCAGGGTGAGCAGACGGCGAGCATGGTCGGCACGCCGTTGCCCGCGTCTGCGGTCGCGGAGACGAGGGTCATCGATTCGGTCACCTCGAGATCCGCGTGCACAACGACAGGATCGCCGAGAACTGGATGGTCGCGGGACCCTTCCAAGCGGCCGGATAGGCGACAGAGCGCGAGCTACGCGCGGGCGAAGTTCGCCCTGCGCGGCGCTCTCAGTAGAAGACCGGACCCGGGACGCCGCCGCCGACCGCGATGGCGTCGCCGGTGATCGCGATACTGCGGGGTGACGCGAGGAAGGTCACCACGTCGGCGACTTCCGCGGCGTCGATGACCCGGCGCAGCGTATTCTTCGCCAGCTCGGCTTCGAGTTCGGTGACCGTATTCCCCGACTCCTCGGCTTGCGCGGTCAACCGCTGGGTCAGGCGTTCGGTCCTGGTCAGCCCCGGATGCACGACCGTCACATTGATGCCCTTCGGACCGAGCTCGTCCGCCAAATTCTTGGTCAATGCCGAGACGCTGATGTTCCGAATCGTCTGGGCGATGGAATTCGCCTGGCGCGCACCGAGTCCACTGATGTTGATGATCCGGCCCCAGCGCTGCTCGACCAGATGAGGGGCGACCGCGCGGGCGGTGCGCAGATATCCGAGCACCTTGATCTCCACTTCACGCCGCACCACATCGTCGCTGGTGGCCGCCAGGTCGGCGCTCGCGCCCGCACTCCACGGCGTGGCGGCGGAGTTCACCAGGATGTCGACGCCGCCCAATTCGGCGACGGTGCGCTCCACCAGCGCCTCGACCTGGCCGTCGTCGCCGGTGTCGGTCGGTATCGCGACCACTCGCCGGCCCGTCTCCTCGGCCAATGTCCGGGCAGCGGCCGCGAGCGGTTCGGCCGCACGCGCCGCGATCACCACATCCACACCTTCGTTGGCGAGCCCGCGAGCGACAGCCAATCCGATCCCCCGGCTGCCGCCGGTCACGATCGCGCGCTTTCCATCCAGATCGAGATTCACCAGGCTGACGCTAACAAGCCTGTCGATTCCGGTAACCGATCCCGCTCGACATGATCGGAACTACGCGCTGCCTCGCGCCCATTTCCGGCTCTTCCGGGCCCCGGCGAAGCTCAGCCGTTGCCGTAGACGCGATCCGGCGAGATCAACACCACCGCCCGGCGCTCGGCGGCCATCACTCTGTCGTACTCGTCCCAATCCTCGTGCACGCCACCGGCCGCGGTGAACACCTCACGCAGCAGCAACCGCAACCGCTCGGCATCGACCCCGGGGGCCGGGTCGTCCGGACCGGCGATCCACACCGGCCCCTCGGCGGCGCACCATTGCCAACCGACACGGACCACGATCGTGGCACGCGCCCGGGCCCGCAGGTTGTCCAGTTTGCGCACGCCGCCGCGTACCACCATGCCGACCACGTCGGCACCGGTCGCCGGGTGTCGCAATACGCCGGCGTTGACCAGCGACGACTGGATCGTGTTGTCGGCTCGAAGGGTGGAGACGACGCAAAGTCCGTGGTCACCGGCGATCAGCCGGGCGAAGTCCGCGAGATCGGTCACGCCGAAAGTCTACGTACTCGAGCGGGCGCGGGCCGTCGGTAACAGCGAGTTGCGCAGTGCCGCTGATATTTTCCGCACAACCCGCTCGGAAACACACCCGGCCACGCCATGCGCGCGCCGTGGCAGTGCTTGCTCCCCGGGCTCAGAAATGATCGCGGCTCAGAGTCGGCCGACGATTCGTTCGGGCGTGACCCGGACGACGACCATCGGAGTATCCCCGTAGGTGGCCGCGGCTTCCGGATTGTGCTCGCGATAGGTCTTGCCGGTGTACTTCAGCGCCAAACGATCCCGTATTTCGAGACCGCCTTCGGTGGACAGGGTCGCGGTACCGTGGATCGCGGCGTAGGTGTAGGGCTGCTCGGGTGGGTTGACCAGCACGCCGACTCGGGCGTCACGGCGCAGGTTGCGCTCTTTGCGACTGCCCTCCCCCACGACGAAGAGGACATCGTCCCCGTCTCGCAGTATCCACACCACCGATTGATGTGTGCTGCCGTCGGGCTGGATCGTGGCAACGACACCGAATACGGGCGAGTCGAGGACCTGCCGCAACCTGGCCGGGGAAATGCCCGACGCCGCCGACTGCAACCGTCCGAGCAGCTTCGTCGTCTCGCCGTACAGCCGCGCGGCCGCGGCGGTGTCGAACTCGGGTCCGTGCACGTCCAACGGCTGTCCCTGCGCGATCGCGGTCAGCGCCTCGACCGGCGGATCATCCAGTACCGCGAGGATCGGGCGGATGGCCTCGTCGATCGGTCGTGCGGTGCGGCGCATCGTTTCGATCCTGGCCGCCATCTCGGCGTCGTAGTCGCCGGACAGGGCGGTATTCACCACCCCCGGATGCACCAGCACGTATCGCACTCGCGCCGACACCGGCCTGCGCGCGAACTCGATGCCGAGCAGATCGTTGAGCTGACCGCCCTGCGCGAGCGCGTGCAGGCCGTGGTAATCGCGCTCGAAACCCAGGTCGTCCCAGCGGATCTCGCTGGTTCCGCTGCCCGGACCGGCCACATTGACGATGACCGGGTTCGGGGCGGTGTTCAGCAGGTCGATCAGTTCGTAGCTGAGCACGAATCGGCTCAGGTAGAACAGCGCGAAGGTGTATTCGAACCCTTCCGCGGTCACCAGCCGATCGGACCGGTAGTGCCTGGCACAGAGCACCAGGGCATCCACCGTGGTGAAACGGGTTCGGATGGCGTCGACGGCGGTGCGGGTCGCACCGATCGAACTGAGATCCGCGGGCACGAAATGCGCACGGTCGCCCGCCCCGAGCTCCTCGGCTGCCGCGAGAAGGCTCTTGCCTTTCTCGGCGTCTCGCCCGACGACCACGACGGCGTCTCCAACGGCAAGCCGCTTCAGGGCGACAGCCCGGCCGATCCCATCGGTACCACCAACGACCACAACATATTTCATGACACAAAGTTAACCGACTAGTTCAAATAAGTCATCTTGACAGTACTGCTTATCACACTATTTGGTTCAATGAAGCCGAACTACGGAACGAGCAGAGATCGGTATACACATCAAATTGGTTTGATGTAATGTGGGCGAGGTGGGTACCACGGATCGAGTGCCGGTTCCGCTGCTGATGCGCATGACAGCACATCCGCTGCGGTGGGCGTTGATGACCGAGCTGGCGGCGAGTGATCGCCGGGTGCGGGAGCTGGTGCAAGCGGTCGGGGAGCCGCAGAATCTGGTGTCGTATCACCTACGGCTGCTGCGGTCGGCCGGGTTGGTCGACGCGCGCCGCAGCAGTTTCGACGGCCGCGACAGCTACTACCATCTCGACCTGTCCCGGTGCGCGGCCGCATTCGGTGACGCCGCGGTTGCTTTGCATCCGGCGCTGGCTCCGTCCGGCCGCCCATGGCCGAAGGACTGTTCGGTGTTGTTCCTGTGCACCGGTAACAGTGCCCGGTCGCCGATGGCCGAGGCACTGCTGCGGCACCGCGTGACCGGCGTCCGGGTCGCCAGCGCGGGCAGCCATCCCAAACCGCGGATCCATCCGAACGCGGCGCGGGTGCTCCGGGAGGACTACGGGATCGACCTGGGTGCACAGCGACCGCAGGCGCTCGATGCGGTCGCCGACCGCCGCTTCGATTACGTGATCACGTTGTGCGACAAGATCCGCGAGGTACCCCGCGACCACGGCCGCGCCGTCGCGACGCATTGGAGCCTGCCCGATCCGGCCACGACCGGCGACACCGACCGCGCCACATATCCGGAGTTCCGTCGTCTCGCCGCCGAACTCGACACCCGCATCGGGTTCCCACCCATGCCCACCGCCATGTCCTCGGCACACAACAACTAGGAGATCCAGCCATGACCACGACCGCACCGATCGAACTCGCCCGAGTCCGCTACCTCATCGACGATGTGGCCGCGGCGGTCGAGTTCTACACCACCCACCTCGGGTTCACCGTCGACTTCGACGCCTCCCCGGCCTTCGCCGCAGTGGTGCGCGGCCCACTGCAGTTGCTGCTGGCGGGGCCGAAGAGTTCGGCGGCACGCCCGATGCCCGATGGCGCTACCCCGGAACCCGGCGGCTGGAATCGTCTCCAGCTGGTCGTCGACGATATCGCCGCCGAGGCCACGCGGCTGCGAGCCGCGGGCGTCACCTTCCGCAACGACATCGTCGACGGCCCCGGCGGGCAACAGGTGCTCCTCGAGGACCCCTCCGGCAACTTTGTCGAACTGTTTCAGCCCGCGCCCCGCCCGACAGCACGCTGAGAGCATCGACTCATGCCGGTCGACAAGCTCGCCGCTGGTGTAGCGGCCACCGATGCTCACCGCGGGCCGCGGTGGCGTGATCCGCGGCTGATCGCCGTCGTGCTGCCGCCGGTCGTGTTCGTGGCCGGCGCGGTACTCGTTCCGCACCTGGGTGCCGACCAGATCCGCAGTTGGGCACAAGAAACCGGTCCGTGGCTGCCGCTGGTGTTCTTCACCGCGCACGCCGCGGCGACCATCGTCCTGCCACGGATCGCGTTCACTCTCAGCGCCGGACTGCTGTTCGGTCCGGTCGCCGGCGTCGCCGTCGCGATCGCCGCGACCACGGTCAGCGCGGTCGTGGCGTTCCAGCTCGTGCGCGTGGTCGGCCGCGAAGCCGTCGCGGCCCGGCTGCTGACCCATCCTGCGGTCGCCGCGGTCGACCGGCGCCTGGCCCGCCGCGGCTGGCTGGCGGTGGGGTCGCTGCGGCTGATCGGCCCGGTGCCGTTCGCGCTGATCAACTATTGCGCCGGCCTGTCCTCGGTCCGGCTCGCGCCCTACCTGGTCGCCACCGTCGTCGGCGTGCTGCCAGGAACGATCGCGGTCGTCGCGCTCGGCGACGCTCTGACCGGGCACACCAGCCCGGCCTTGCTCGCGACCACCGTGGCCTGCGCCGCGATCGGAGCGGCTGGACTGCTCGTCGATGCCCGTCTCGGCGCCGACGAACCAGTAACGAACGCGCCTACGACACCGGCAGCCGGCGCTACCTCCGATCCAGCCTGCTCATCCGCGGTTGCGCCGACAGCTGCAATTGCCCGGTCCAGCTGTCGGTTTCGTGTGCGATCACCTCGTTGACCCGGTAGGAGAAATCCCGCAGCAGTCCCATCCTGCGGTCGATCTCCCCATTCGAATTGGCGGGCGCGCGGGAGACCGAAGCCCACTCGAGTTGGAAGTCGCACAGCATCGCGTTGATCGACTGCGCGCTGCGGATGTCGCGCGCCCACGCCGTCGAGACACCGAAGAAACGGTCGCATGCCGCGCTTCCGGCGGCGCAGGCGAGCAGGATGTATCCCCAGCTCGGGTCGATGGCGTGGACTCCGGCGGTGGTCAGCAGGGGCACCAGGATTCCGAGTAAGCCGAGCACGATCATCGCCGCGGTGAGGGCTAGGCTCGCCCGCCGCTTCGTTAGACCGTCCCGCGAATACCACTCGCGCGCGTCCATGGCGTACGCCTCGACACGTTGGAACAGCCGGGCAAGGGTCTCATCGGAACTCGACCAGTCGGCGGAGCGGAGGTCCAGCGAACGCGGTACTCCGAGATCCTGCGAGCGATCCCCGCCGATGGGCGATCGGTGCTCTGTCACGGCCCGTACTGTATCTCGCCTACGGCTCCAGAATCACCTTTCGGCAGTTTGCCAGGCGGCCGGAGCGGCGTCGGCAACCCTACTCGGCACGTCCGATCGGCACCGCCGGATGCACCGTTTCATCTTGTGCGGCAAGGTTTTTCAGCTCGCGGCTAGATCGTGGACTGATTCCGCGTCGACCGCGCCGAGGCGTTGCGATGCGTGGATCGACGAAAGTTGCGACTTAGTAACGGATTCGGGCGACACGTGGTCTCCAGGTAAGTCGCCGGTCAATTCCGGCACCGCTCCCGCAAAAATTGCAACGGCACCGAATCGGACTGTGCTACAGATCTTTCGACGGCCGCCTGCGATGCGGACGAACGGCGCCGCACCGATCGCTGTCCGACGTCGGCAGAATGCACCGAACTCTTCCCGAACGCGGTAGTCCGTCTGCTCGAATGTTCACACAGACCTGGAAGCCGAAGTGCCGGGCGAAGGGTGGGGTGGCCGGGTGAGCCGATCTCCATTTCCGCACCTGCGCCCAGGCGCCCCACCGAGATTTCAAAATCGCGCTGATCGCAACCATTCTCCGAGCGTTCGGCAGCTCTTAACGTCCGGATAACCCTGCTGCCTACCGTGCGTGAGGCCGACCGCAGTCGGGACCGCCCTGTCCACCCGGGTTCCCGACGGCGAACCCTTGTCCTCGAGTTCGGAGCGAAGTGCAGCCAACGCCGTGGTCAGCAAAGGACACTCGACTCGAGCGAGAACCGAGCGCGGCGCCGGGACGGCACGGCGAATTCCGTGCATCCCTGTCGGCGTTGCGGGGCCACTGGGGCTACCTGTGCGCCGTGGCCGGCAGTATCGTCACGCTGATCCTGCTGTTCCAGCCGTGGCTCAGGGCTGTGGGCGCCGACGGCAAAGCCAGTGCCGATGCCTTCGGCCGGATCACCGCGACCACTTCCTACCTGAACGTCTGGTCGTCGTCGCAGCCGCCCACCGCGCGGATCAGCGGCGCCCTGGCACTGCTGTCCGCGGGCGCGATCATCCTCACCGTCTGCGTGGTGGTGGTGAATCTCCGGCTTCGCACCGAGGTCCTGTCACGCACGGCGACGGCGTGCGCGGTGACGAGCGCGGCGCTGGTCCTGCTCACCGTGCTCTACGTCAACAGCAAGGCTCCCGAGCTGCGCGCCATGCTCGCCCGCTCCACGGACTTCGGCGGGCAGGTCGGCATGGTGACGAGTTGGGCGTTCGGCAACGGCAGCCTGATCGCGCCGGGAGTCCGGCAGGTCTCCTACAACACCGCGGGACTCACCCACTGGGCTCTGCTCGCAGGTATCACTTCGCTGGGCTCGGCCGTCATCGCCGTCGCCCAATGGGCCTACAACCGTCCGGCCACGGCGCTGCGCCTGCCACGCCGTACGGCCGGTGCGCGTTCCGGCGAACCGGCCGGACGCGTCGAGTGAGCAGGCCCGCGGGCCACCTCACGCTCCGCTGACGCCTCGATCTGCCGCCGGTCGGCACGCGTGGCAGGCCGTCGCATCGGCGGCCTTCACGATCCCACGCGACGGGACGGCCGAGCGCCGAGGGACTTCACGATGCTGAAAGTAATCGGCGTAGCGGACTTTCGGCCCTACGGGCACGACCCACGCTGCGGGCACAGTCTTGCCAGGTGAGTCGGTGGGGCGAGAGCAGTGGAGGATGGGATGTCACTGGTGTCGGAGGTGTGGTCGTCGACGTCGTTCCCGGAAGTCGCCGTGTTCGCCACCGGCCGGGTACCGGCCCTCGAGCGGGAACGCTTCGCCGGTACGGTCGGCCGCCTGCTGCGGCGATTCCCTGTCGCGGGCGCCGCCCGCCTGCGGATCACGGCCCCGGACAGCGACGACGGCCCGATGGTCATCCAGGTGAATCTGTCCGTCGGTGACACCTGCGCGCGAATCCAGACGTTGGCACATCGTCGTGGTGACGCGTTGCCGACGGTGATCCGGTTGCAACGGCAGATCAAGGCGTTGCAGAAGCCGTGGGAGCCGCGGCCGTGGCCGGATCCGGACCGTCGGCCGCTGGACGCACCCGGCCCGGGAGAACTGGTCCGCCGCAAGGCGGTTGCGCTGACAACGGGCTCGCTGCCCGCGGCGACGGCGCTCTTGGACGCGATGGATTACGACGCGCATCTGTTCACCGATGCCGAGACCGGGGAGGACGCCGTCATCTACCGCGCCGGACCGTTCGGGCTGCGGATGGCGCGCCAGCACAGTGTCCATACGCCACACTCGATCGTCGGCAGTTCGGGACTGTTCACCATCAACCCCCGACCGGCACCGGCGCTCACCGAAACACGAGCAGTGGAACGCGTATGCGAATACGGATTGCCGTTCCTGTTCTACACCGACCCACCGTCGGGACGCGGCCGTCTGATGTATCGCCGCTACGACGGCGGCCTGACGCTCGTCGCACCCCGCACCGGCGCCATCGACACGGCGACCGACTGAAAGTCGTCACTTCCCCGGCGTTATCCGTCCGGCCTCGGTCGTCGCTGATCGCGACCGGGCCGGGCCGCGACCGATCATCTCTCCCTTCCGTAGCAATGCGCAAAGAAAGGCGGACACGACGTTGGCGCGTGATCTGACACAGCTGGAGATCCTCACCGAGCTCGAACCTTTCGCGGGTGCCGCGTTGAACCGGCACCTGTCCATGGTCAAGGAGTGGCATCCCCACGACTACGTGCCCTGGGACGAAGGACGCAACTTCGCGATGCTCGGCGGGATCGATTGGGAGCCAAGGCAATCACGGCTCTCCGAGGTGGCGAAGGCGGCCTTGATCACGAATCTGCTCACCGAGGACAACCTTCCGTCCTATCACCGCGAGATCAGTGCCAGCTTTTCCCGAGACGGCGCGTGGGGGTCGTGGGTGGGACGATGGACCGCCGAGGAGGCCCGCCACAGCATCGCCCTGCGTGACTACCTGGTCGTCACACGGGGCGTCGACCCGGTCGCGTTGGAGAACGACCGTATGGCGCACATGTCCACCGGCTTCGGCGCGCCGGTGGAGCGAGCGGACACCGACTTCGACGGCGGGTTCCTGTACTCGGTGGCGTACGTGTCCTTCCAGGAGTTGGCCACCCGCATCAGCCACCGCAACACGGCGGCGGTCTGTGACGACCCCGTCGCCGACCGCATGCTGCAACGCATCGCCGCCGACGAGAACCTGCACATGATCTTCTACCGCGGCATGTGCGGCGCCGCCTTGGATCTGGTGCCCGATCAGGCCATCGAAGCGATCGACCTGATCGTGCGCAACTTCCGGATGCCGGGCACCGGCATGCCCAACTTCCGGCGCAACGGCGTCCTCATGGCCAAACACGGCATCTACGATCTGCGCCAGCACCTGGAAGAAGTGCTCCAACCCGTCATCCGGCAGTGGAACATCCTCGACCGCGACGACTTCGGGCCACGCGGCGAGCAAGCCCGCGAACGACTCGCCGCCTTCTTGGACGACCTCACGGAAGTGCGCATTCCCCGGTTCGAGGAACAACGCGACCGTGCCCTCGCCCGGGAAGCACGCCGGGGTGTCGGCGCCGCTGCGGGATAGTACGCCCGGGTAGGTCCTCCCCGCCGAGACGACCGTCAGCCCACATAGCGACGCGCGGGGGAACGGCGCTGCGATTCTTCCAGCAGCACGAGGCCCGCCTCCACTGGCGGAGGTAGGACTTTTCGTTCGCGCAGCACCCACGGCATCCCACGCAGTGTGTCCAGGACGGCCGCGGCGGTCGTCAGGTCGGCCGGAGCCGATCCGAGTACGACGGCGGTCCGCCGGGCGGCGCTGCGGGCCGGGCGGCGCAACCACAGCGTCCACAACGTGTTCCGGATGCCGAGCCTGCGACGGTGCGTCGGATCACGGGTGGTGGACGGCTCGTGGTGGATCAGGATGTCCTCCATCCAGCACATCCACCAGCCGTGCGCCGCGAGGTCGAGGGCGAGCAGTTCCTCTTCGCCCGCGAACCACAGACGCCGGGAGAAGCCGCCGACCTCCCGGAACGCGCTGACCCGGAAGGCGGACAGCGCGGCCATCACGCCGAGCAGAGCGGGGCCGGGCAGCCAGTCGGGCCCGACGACCGGTGAGTCGCGCAGTTCCGGCGTGATCGGGTCTTCTCGGAGATCGGGTGCGACCAGGCATCGTCCGGTCACCGAGCCGAGGCCGGGGTATCGGTCGAGCACATCGGCGGCGCGGGTCAAGGCGCCCGGCTGCCATCGGGTGTCGTCGTCGCAGAACGCGACATACGGCGTTGCCGTCCGCTCGACCGCGATATTCCTGGCCACCGCGCCGAGGTTCTCCGCCGAGCGGATGAGTATTACCGAGGGGAACGCCGCGGCGACCGCGTCGGCGGTGCCGTCCGTGGACCCGTTGTCGACGAGGATGATCGGCGCCGCGTCGGGCAGCGTGGTCATGTGCGCCAGGGTGCGCAGCAATTGTTCGCGCCGGTTGCGGGTCATGATGACGACCGTCATTCGTTCCGTGACCATCCGTCACTTCCTTCCATGGGCGAGTTCCAGCGTCCTGGCACGGCGCTCGACCTCCGGCGGCAGCGTGCGCCGCTGCGCCAGCGCCCTCGGCAGGCGGCGAACGACCCCCGCGAACGCCAGCAACATTCGGGGGTCCCGCGCCGCTCGGCGCAACAGGCCCGCGGACTCGGCAGCGGACCGCCGCAACGGCCGCCGCATCCAAGCGATCAACGCGTTGTTGCGCTGTTCGGTCCGTCTGCGCCACGCGTGCGGCGGGCGCCGCGCCGAGGGGTGGTGATGGGCACGCACTCGCGCCACGTAACAGAGATCCCAGCCGCACGCCGCCATATCGAGTGACAGCAGGCGTTCCTCGGCGCCGAAATGCAACAGCGGGCTGAACCCGGCGGCCTGCAGATACGCCTCTCTCCGGACGATCGCCGCGCAGGCGAGGAAGCCGAGAACCAACGGGCCCGGCAGACCGGGGGGATGCCCGAGCGGGCTGCTCGCCATCAGTTCGTTGACGGGATCGTCACGGTGGTCGGCGCCGACAAGCGTGCGTCCGGCGATCAGGCCGAGTCGCGGATGGGCATCAAGCACCCGCTCGGCTTCGCGCAGCGCGTCCTCGGCCCACCAGGAGTCGTCGTCGCTGAACGCGACGTAGGGCGTGCGGGCCAGTGCGACGCCGAGGTTGCGCGCCGCCGCGCCGAGATTGCGAGGCAGCCGGACGACGCGCACATCCGGGAATGCCTCCGCCGCGCCGACCGTGCCGTCGACCGAAGCGTTGTCCAGTACCACGATCGCGGGAGCCGGGCGCAGTGCGCGCAATTCGGTCAAGGTGCGGGCCAGTTCGGCCGCGCGGTTGCGGGTGGCGATGACGACGGTGGTCTTCGCCACCGTCGGCGCGCTCACGCAGGCCGTCCCGCGAGCAGTTCGTCGAGCAGGTCGCTGGTCAAGGCGTCGGCCGAGGGGAACTCCCGCCGCCGCGCGCGTTCGCGCCCCGCCGGTGCCAGGCACCAGCGCCACCACGGGTCGAACGCGCCCGCGTCGGCGGTCTGCTCGGCGGACACCAGCGCAGGCCAGTCCAGCGCCCTCGCCTGCGCGGTGACCTTCCCTCCGCCCGCGATGGGATCCACCGCGAGGACCGGGATCCCGGCTCGCAGGCCCAGCACCAAGCCGTGCAGTCGAGTGGTGATCACCGCGTCCAGGCGAGCGAACACCGACGCGAGCTGGTCGGGTGTGCGGCACAGGCGCCAATCGTCGGACGTCAATCTGGTGTCGAGCGGTAGTCGCGCGCAGTCGAGTTCGCGCAGCCACCGCAGCAACGCGCGATGCACCGACCGGTGCCGCCTGGCCACGCCGTACTCGGCCTGGCCAGGGGCGAAGACGACTCCCACAACGGGGACGCTCACCGTGGACGCCCCGACCGCCATGTCCGGTCGCGCGATGGACGGACCGTCGCGCGGCAAGATGCGGTGGAACCCGGTGACCGCGGCATCGGCCGGATCGAGGATGGAGACGCCCACCGCGATGCGTCGGCAGTTGGCGTACCGTTCGTGCAGGAACCGGACCTGTTCACCGTGCGCGGGCCCGCACACGAACACCAGGTGCGAATATCGCCCGGAGTCCGCGTCGTCCAGATGCATCCCGTCGGAACGAAACCCCGGGCTCCACGCCGTGTCGTGGGGTATCGCGGCGGAGACCAGCGCGTCACACACTCGGCTCATGCTCAACACGTCCCCGGCCGTCGCTTCCCCGTGCAGGAAGCTGGGCCACCCGGTGACAAGTACCCGCATGTCTCTGCCCATACCCGCTGCGTTCCAGGTCAATCAGCCGCGACGGCGACCTGTCCGCTCGGTGACCGCGAAGACCGGGGTGCGGCGTCCTAGCTCGGGGCCGGGCGCAGGTGCACGACCTTCGTCTGGGTCATCTCGTCCAGCAATTCCGGCCCGTAACCGAAACCGGACCCGCTGGCCCGCCGCGGGTGCGCCGCTCCCCCGGGCGCCCCGCCGAACACCGAGTTGATCTTCACCGTCCCCACCGGCAGTTCCCGCCAAGCGTGCTGCGCGTTGGCCATAGACGGCGTGAGCACGGTGGCCGCGAGCCCGTAGTCGTCGGTCGCGGCCTCGGCGATGCCCTGCTCGAACGTATCCACCACCCGTACCGGCGCGATCGGACCGAAGGTCTCCTCCCGCATGATCCGCATGGCCGGATCGCACTGTGCCAGCACGGTGGCCGGATAGTGCGCACCGGCGCCGTCCGGCAGCACACCGCCCGTCAGCAGTTCGGCGCCGCGCTCCACCGCGTCGCGGACGTGCGCGTGGACCTGCTCGCGATGATGACGGTCTACCAGCGGCGCCGGGTTCCAGGACTCGGCTTCGGCCACCAGCGCCGCCAGGAAGGCCTCCGCGACGTCCCGGTGCACGAAGATCCGCTCGACGGACACGCAGATCTGGCCGGAGTTCGCGAACGCGCCGAGCGCCGCCTGCCCGGCCGCCCAGACGGGATCCACACCGGCGTCGACGACGAGCGCGTCGTTGCCACCGTTCTCCAGCAGTGCCTTCGCACCGGTGTCGGCGACGCTGCGCGCGATCGACCGTCCCGTGGCGGTGCTGCCGACATGCGCGATGACGTCCACATCGAGACGTGCGGCGAGCAGCGCGCCGACCCGGCCGTCGCCTTGCACCGTCTGCAGAACGCCGCCGGGAAGCGCTCGGGAAAGCAACTCGCCGAGCAGAGCTCCGGTGTGCGGTGCGCGTTCGCTCGGCTTGTACACGACCGTGTTTCCCGTGACCAACGCCGCGCCGAGCAAACCGCAGGACACCGCGACGGGATCGTTCCACGGCGTCAGCGCGACGACGACGCCGCGGGGCTCCCAGACCATGAGGTCGGTCGCCTCGAAAGCTCCTTGCAGACTTCGGCCTCGGTGCAACGGTCCCAGTTCGGCATATTGCTCGAGCGTCGCGGCACCGGCCAGCACCCCCTCCTTGCTCTCCGACCGTGGACGTCCGGTTTCGAGCCGATTGAGTTCGGCCAGTTCATCGGCATGCTCGCGGAGCAGAGCAGCACCGGCGCGGACCGCGACGGCCCGCTCAGCCGCCGTTGTTCGCGCCCAGCTGGTTTGCGCGCGATTCGCCAGATCAACCTGCCGATCGATCTCGGCGGTATCCGACATGGGCACCTTGCCGACGGTGGCGCCGCTGGCGGGATCGAAGATCTCGATTGTTTCGGTCGCGCGTAGTTCAGTGGCCGACGGGGCAGCATGGGGTGCGCTCATATCGCGGCCATTGCCTGGCATCCATGGTTCAAACCGGTCGCGCGTCGGCCGCATCGGTACCGCCGCGCGGCAGTCCCAGGACACCGACATAGCCACAAGTTTGCTGTCGGGCCGCGCCGACCAGGTTTGATCCGGCGGCAATAGGCAAGAGCTACCGGCATGGCCGGAAAGATCGAGCGGCTCACGGTGCTGCTGTGGCACGTGCACGGCTCGTGGACGACGTCGTTCGTCCGAGGGCGGCACCGTTATCTGCTGCCCGTGGTGGAAGGCGGCGGGCCGTGGGGCCGTGGACGGTGCGGCCGCGACTGGCCGTCCGCCGCGGAGGTGCCCGCTGACCACTTGCGCGAAACCGAGCCGGACGTGGTCGTGCTCCAGCGCCCGGAGGAAATCGAGCTCACCGAACGATGGCTCGGTCGTCGTCCCGGGGCCGATATTCCCGCGGTCTTCGTCGAGCACAACGCGCCGCGGCCCAGCGCTGCCACCAGCAGGCATCCGCTGGCGGATCGCGCCGACATCCCGCTCGTGCACGTCACGCATTTCAACGACTTGATGTGGGACAGCGGACGCGCGCCCACCCGGGTGGTGCCGCACGGAATCGTCGACCCCGGCGCGCGCTACACCGGTGAACTGCCTCATGGCGTGGCGCTGATCAACGAGCCGATGCGGCGCGGAAGGATCACCGGGAGTGATCTCCTGCCCGACTTCGCGATGGCGGGACCGATCGATGTGTACGGGATCGGAGCCGGCGACTACACGGCGAACAGGTCCACCGGGCACCCGATCCGCGGCATCGGCGACTTGCGGCAGTCGGCATTGCATCCGGACATGGCGCGCAGAAGGGTGTACCTGCACACCGCGCGCTGGACCTCGCTCGGATTGTCCCTTCTCGAAGCCATGCACCTGGCCATGCCGGTGGTAGCCCTCGCCACCACCGAGGCCGTCATGGCGGTGCCCCCCGAAGCCGGCGCCGTCTCCACCGATGTCGCGGTGCTCACCGCGAAGTTCCACGAGTTTCTCCACGAACCCGATCTCGCGGCGCTGGCGGGCAAGTCGGGACGGCAGTTCGCGCTCGAGCACCACGGCCTCGAGGTCTTCCTGCGCCGGTGGGATGCCCTGCTCGCCGAGGTCGCCGAATGAAGGCAGTGTCCCGGAGAGAGAAGGCGGAATCATGAAGATCGCGATGGTGTCCGAACACGCCAGTCCGCTCGCGGTGCTGGGCGGCGTCGATGCCGGTGGGCAGAACGTTCATGTCGCCGAGCTGTCCGCTGCCCTGTGCAGGCAGGGGCACGAGGTCACCGTCTACACGCGCCGCGAGGAGGCCGACGCGCCCGACATGGTTACCGCCGAACAGGGTTACCGCGTCGTCCACGTCCCGGCCGGTCCCGCTCGTCCGCTGCCGAAGGACGAATTGCTGCCGCACATGGTCGAATTCGGCATTTTCCTGCGTGGGCACTGGCGCGACCTGCGGCCGGATGTCGTGCACGCGCATTTCTGGATGTCCGGACTCGCCGCCCTGTCGGGGGCACGCCCCACCGACATTCCGGTCGTACAGACCTTTCACGCGCTGGGCGTGGTGAAGCGCCGCCACCAAGGTGCGAACGACACCAGTCCGGCCGACCGGACACGCCTCGAACGGCTGATCGCCGGACAAACCGACCGGATCATCGCCACCTGCACCGACGAGGTGTTCGAACTGGCCAGGCTTGGCGTCCCCCGGTCCAAGACTTCGGTGATCCCGTGCGGCGTGGACCTCGAACAGTTCGCACCCGAAGGACCGAAAGAGCCGAAGTCGGCCGAGTACCGGATGATCAGCGTCGGCAGGTTGGTGCCCCGCAAAGGTTTCGACACCGCGATCACCGCGCTCACCGGACTGCGGAACGCCGAGTTGGTCTTGGTCGGCGGCCCGGACGATGCCGAGCTCGCCGACGACCCGGAGGGCAGGCGGCTGCTGGCCCTGGCGGACGAACTCGGCGTACGAGAACGGCTGCGCATGCTGGGCCGGGTGCCGAGGACCCGGATAGCTCCGCTCCTGAGATCGGCAGACGTGGCCGTGTGCACGCCGTGGTACGAGCCCTTCGGGATGACGCCACTCGAAGCGATGGCGTGCGGCGTTCCCGTGGTGGCCACCGCGGTCGGCGGCCTCATCGATACCGTCGTCGACGGTGTGACCGGCAGGCTGGTTCCACCGCGGGAGCCCGCGGAACTGGCCGACGCGGTCGGCGAGCTGCTGACCACACCAGGGGTCCGGGAGCGCTACGGCCGCGCCGGGCGCGAGCGTGTCGAGTCGCGCTATTCATGGGATCGGATCGCCACCGAAACCCTCCACGCGTACCGCCGGGTGACCGCACGCGCGGGCGCGCGCAACGGACATGGGCCCACCGACAGCCGTTCGCTCGACGGCACCAGCGACAGCGGCAAGCTTGCTCCCGAGTCACCGTCGACAGATCGTGGTCTTCGCGCGAGCGGCCGCGGGTAGGCCACAGCATGTCCGAACCCTGCGAACGCGCGTTGGTCACCGGCGGATGCGGTTTCGTCGGATCACACCTCTGTGAGCAGTTGCTCGACGCGGGCACCGTCGTGGTCGCGCTCGACAACTTCGCCACGTCCACACCGGACAACGTCGCCCGGCTGCTGGCCCGTCCCGGATTCGACCTCATCCAGCACGACGTCACCGAGCCGCTGCCGACGATGGGCTTCTTCGATGTCGTCTTCCACCTCGCGTCGGCCGCGTCGCCACCGGACTACCTGCGACTGCCGATCGAGACACTACGAGCCGGCTCCCTCGGCACCGCCAACGCCCTCGATTCGGCCGAGCGGCATCGAGCTCGTTTCGTGCTCGCATCGACCAGCGAGGTCTACGGCGACCCGGGTGTCCACCCGCAACCCGAGCATTACTGGGGTCACGTGAATCCGGTCGGGCCGCGCAGCGTCTATGACGAGGCGAAGCGGTATGCCGAGGCTTTCACGATGGCATTTCGCCGGGAGCGTGGCGCGAACACCGGGATCGCCCGGATCTTCAACACCTACGGTCCCCGCATGCGTACCGACGACGGCCGGATGGTGCCCACCTTCATCGCACAGGCGTTGGCGGACGCACCGCTCACCATCGCGGGAACCGGCGAGCAGACCCGCTCGCTGTGTTATGTCGAAGACACGGTGCGCGGCCTGCTCGCGTTGGCGTCGACCGACCATCCGGGGCCGGTCAACATCGGTAATCCGCACGAGATATCCGTCCGCGGCCTCGCCGAGGAGATCCGAGCGGCAACCGGCAGCCGTTCCATCGTGACGTATGTCGACAGCGCGATCGATGATCCGAAACGGCGCTGCCCGGACATCTCGCTGGCCCGGCGCGAATTGGGCTGGTGGCCGTTGATCGGCAGGAAGGAAGGACTGCGCCGCACGATCGACTGGTTCGCCGGGCGCACGGCCGAGTCGGCCGAAGAGTCCGTGCGCTGAGCGGCGCCCGACGGCGGATCGGTTTAGTCGCGACTTCACCGGGTAGCGCCCCTCTTGTATGCCAGCGGGCGAACCGGGTCCCGCGCGTCTCGAACCGCGTCTCGAACAGAAAGGCGGCCCGTGCGCATTCTCGGAATCAACGCGGTATTTCATGATCCTGCTGCGGCTCTGATCGTGGACGGCGAAATCGTCGCGGCCGCCGAGGAAGAGCGGTTCACCCGCCGCAAGCACGGCAAGCGCCCGGTGCCCTTCTCCGCATGGGAACTGCCCGAACAAGCCGCCGCATGGTGTCTGGAGCGAGCGGGATTACGCCCCGACCAGCTCGACGCGGTGGGCTACTCCTACGACCCGGCACTGGTCGATCATTCGCTCGGCGGTCTCGATCGGAAAAGCGAGGCGACCAGAACGGACTACGCGTTCCGAGCGCCCGCTTTCCTCGCGGCCGCGTTGCCCGGCCTCGATCTCACCATCGTGCGTTTCGTGCGACATCACCTGGCGCACGCCGCGTCCGCGGCCCTCGCGGCCCCGTCCGGCGACTCGGCGGTGCTGGTGGCCGACGGACGCGGCGAGAGCCAGTCCTATCTCGCCGGGGAATATCGAGACGGCAAGTTCGTGGAGCTGGCGGCACAGCGGCTGCCGCACTCGCTCGGATTGATGTACGAGGACCTCACCGAGCATCTGGGCTTCACCCGGTCCAGCGACGAGTACAAGGTCATGGCACTGGCCTCCTACGGCACCCCCCGCTTCCTCGATCGGTTCCGCCAACTCGTGTATTCCACCCGGGACGGTGGTTTCCGTACCGAGGCCGTGAACTGGTCGGACTTCGCCCCCACGGTCATCGGCGGTGAGTTCGGCCGAGACCACGCAGACCTCGCCGCCAGCGTCCAACGACGACTCGAGGACGTGTTGCTCGAGTTGACCTCTTGGCTGCATCGCCAGACCCGGCAGCGAACCCTCACGCTGGCCGGCGGCATCGCGCTGAACTGCGTGGCCAACAGCCGTCTGCACGCCGAAGGCCCCTACGAGCGGATCTGGGTCCAGCCTGCCGCGGGCGACGCTGGCACCGCACTGGGCGCCGCGCTGCAATTGGCGGCCGAGTTCGGGGAGCGGGTCACCCCGATGCGGGGCGCCGACCTCGGCCGCGAATGGACGGACGCCGAGCTGGAAACCGTGCTCCGCACGGCCAAGGTCCGGTACACGAAATCCAACGACATCGCGGCGGACGTGGCGCAAGCGCTCGCGGAAGACCAGGTGGTGGCCTGGTTCCAGGGCCGGTCCGAATTCGGCCCGCGCGCACTCGGCCACCGTTCGCTGCTCGCTCACCCCGGCCGGTCGGCGAATCTCGAACGCCTCAACGATGTGAAGGGGCGCGAACAGTTCCGGCCGCTGGCACCGATGGTGCTCGCCGACCGGGCGTCCGAGATCTTCGGACGCGGGCCGCTGCCGAGCCCGTACATGCTGTTCGTGCACGACGTCGCGCCGGAGTGGCGAGAGCGGATTCCCGCCGCGACACATGTCGACGGCACCGCGCGGGTACAGACCGTAGATCCCGCCGACAAGCCGGTTTTGGCACGCATGCTGGCGGAGTTCGATCGGCACACGGGTCTGCCGGTAGTGATCAACACCAGCCTGAACACGGCGGGCAGGCCGATGGTCGATTCACCGCGCGACGCCCTCGAATGCTTCGGTTCGGCACCCATCGATCTGCTCGCCATCGGCTCATTCGTGGTCCGTCGCCCATGAACGGCCCCACCGTGGACTACAGCATCGTGATCCCGACCATGGGCCGGGAAAGTCTTCGCGCGCTGCTCGAGTCGTTGGACACGGCGTCGGGACCGAAACCACGGGAGATCATCGTGGTGGACGATCGGCCACGAGCCGGGGACCTACCGTTGCCCGCGACGGTGTCTTCGGTTCAGGTCATCCGCTCGGGCGGACGCGGACCCGCCGCGGCCAGGAACGCCGGGTGGCGGCATGCCGAAGGAACCTGGATCGCTTTCCTCGATGACGATGTGCTCACCGCGCCGGATTGGCCCGCCCGCTTGGCCGAGGACCTGCGTGATCTCGACGACAACGCGGCGGCTTCCACGGCCCGCATCGAGGTTCCACTGCCGAAGCACCGCAGGCCGACCGACGCCGAACGCGGGATCGCACGGCTGGCCACGGCGCGGTGGATCACGGCGGACATGGCCTATCGCCGGTCCGCGCTGATCGCGGTGGGTGGCTTCGACGAACGGTTCCCGCGGGCGTTCCGCGAGGACGCCGATCTGGCACTCCGGGTCTGCCTCGCGGGTTACGTCATCGCGGCCGGACAACGCGTCACTCGCCACCCGCTTCGCGAATCGGGACCGATGGCCAGTGTCCGAGCACAACGCGGGAACGCCGACAACGCCCTATTGCGGCGGAAATACGGCGCTCGATGGCGGCAGCGGATCGGCGAAGAGGCCGGACTTCTCCGCCACCACGCGTTCACTACGGCCGCGGGCGCGGTGGCCGTGGCGCTCGGCGTCGCGGGCCGCAAACTGCCCGCCCTCGTTTTCGCGGCCATCTGGACGGCGCTGACCGGTGCATTCGCAGCGCGCCGGATCGCACCCGGACCCCGAACACCCGGCGAGATCGGCCGGATGACGCTGAGCAGCGCGCTGATTCCACCGGCCGCGTGCTGGCACCGACTGCGCGGCGAGCTGCGTCACCGGAACGCGACCCACGCCTCGCCGCTGGCGTTGCTGTTCGACCGCGACGACACCCTCATCATCGATGTCCCCTACCTCGCCGACCCCACCGAGGTCCAGCCGGTGCCAGGAGCCGCCGACGCGCTGCGGAAAGTGCGCGCGGCGGGCATCCAGCTCGGCATCGTGAGCAACCAGTCCGGCGTAGCGCGAGGATTGATCAGCCCCGAACAGCTCGCCGCGGTGAACGCCCGAGTCGAGGATCTGCTCGGACCGTTCGCGACCTGGCAGGTGTGCGTGCACGGCGAAGGCGGCGGCTGCGGGTGCCGCAAACCGGAGCCGGGCCTGATCCGGCAGGCCGCCGCGGATCTCGGCGTCGACATCGGCAGGTGTGTGGTCATCGGCGACACCGGCGCCGACGTCGCCGCCGCGCAGTCCGCGGGCGCACGCGCGATCCTGGTGCCGACGGCGAGAACCCTCCCCGGCGAGGTGCACCGCGCGCGTCGCGAAGCGACCGTGGCGCGGGATCTGACCGAGGCCGTCCGGCTGGCGATGGCGGGTGTGCCGTGACCGGCCGGGCGCTGGTGGCCCGCATGGACAATTTCGGCGATGTGCTGCTGGCGGGGCCGTGCGTCCGAGCGGTGACCGCGCAGGTCGATTCGGTGACGCTGCTGGCCGGGCCGCGCGGCCGAGCCGCCGCGGATCTTCTGCCGGGTGTGGAGCAGGTCGTGACGTGGCGCGCGCCGTGGATCGATCTGGAGCCACCCGCGGTCACGTCGGCGGGCATCGATGCCTTTGTCGAGCGGATACGCGCGCTCGAGGTGGATCTCGCGTTGATCCTCACGTCCTTCCACCAGTCGCCGCTGCCGCTGGCGCTGCTGCTTCGGATGGCCGGTATTCCCTGGATCGGCGCGATCTCGGAGGACTACCCCGGTTCGTTGCTGGATCTGCGCCATCGCGTCGAGGGCGATCCGCCCGAAGCCGAACGGGCGTTGTCGCTCGCCGCGGCGGCCGGCTTCCGGCTGCCGCCCGGCGACGACGGCAAACTCGCTGTCCGGCAGCCGTTGCCGAAGGTCGGCGGGCTCACCGGCGAACCGGGTTACGTGGTCATGCATCCGGCCGCGTCGGTACCGGCGCGGCAGCCGTCGTCGTCCCGTTCCGCGGCCATCGTCGCCGCACTGACCAGCGCCGGTCACCGGGTGATCGTGACCGGCGCTCCCGCCGACCGGCCGCTCACCGGCGCCGTCGCGGGCAGACACGGCATCGACCTCGGTGGAGCCACGACCCTGCCCGAACTCGCCGCCGTGCTCCGCGACGCGAGCGTCGTGGTGGCGCCCAACACCGGCCCGGCGCATCTCGCCGCGGCCGTCGGGACACCCGTGGTCTCGCTGTTCGCACCGGTCGTGCCCGCCGAGCGGTGGGCCCCCTACGGCGTGCCGGTGGCCATGCTCGGTGACCAACGCGCGCCGTGCCGCGGCAGCAGAGCCCGGGTCTGCCCGGTGGCGGGGCATCCGTGCCTCGACTCGATCACCCCCGAGCAGGTCGTCACGGTGGCGGAAGAACTCGGTGCGGGCAGCCTCACGCGCCTGCGGACAGGAGGTGCGGGGTGATCGAAGACCATTTCGCTGCTTTGCACGCGGCGCTGGACCGCACCAGTTGCTTCGCACCCGATATCCGCAGATGGGGCAGGCAACTCGCGGTCGTGCTCGCCAACGGTGGACGGTTGCTCGCCTGCGGTAACGGCGGCAGCGCCGCGGAAGCCCAGCACCTGACCGGTGAGCTGGTCGGCCGCTTCCGCAACGAGCGCGGTCCGTTCTCGGCGATCGCGCTGCACGCCGACACCTCGGCGGGTACCGCGATCATCAACGACTACGGCGAGACCGAACTGTTCGCCCGCCAGGTCCGCGCGCACGGCAGGCCCGACGACATCCTCGTCTTGTTGTCCACCAGCGGCACCAGCCACAACGTGGTTGCCGCGGCGAAAGCGGCGCACGACATCGGCGTCGTCACGTGGGCCATGACCGGGCCTGCGCCCAATCCGCTCGCGGCGCTGTGCGACGACGCCGTCGCCGTGGACGCGCCCACCACGGCCACTGTGCAGGAAGTGCATCTGGTCTTGGTGCACGCTCTGTGCTCGGCGCTCGACGATGCACTGGGGGTACCGACATGAAGCCGTTGGTCGTGGTCGGCGACAGCATTCTGGACGTCGACATCGAAGGCGTCGCGGAGCGGTTGTCGCCCGAAGCGCCCGTGCCCGTCGTGGACGTGGAACGCCAGTGGATACGCCCGGGCGGTGCCGGGCTGGCCGCCGCGCTGGCCGCGCAGTCGGTCGCCGAGGTCTCGCTCATCACGGCGGCCGCCGACGACCACGACGGCCGCATCCTCACCCGGCTCCTCGACCAGCACGTTCGAGTCGTTCCGATCGCGCTGCGCGGCAAGACGGTTCGCAAGGCCCGCGTCCGCGCCGCGGGACAGTCGCTGTTGCGAATGGACACCGGCGACGGCACCGCGGACGGCGGCTCGGTGAGCGCCGCGGTTACCAGGACACTGCGGGCGGCCGGGGCGATCCTCGTCGCGGACTACGGCCGGGGTGTCGCCGCGCATCCCCGGATCAGGAGCCTGCTCACCGACCTGGCTCGGTCGGTACCGGTGGTGTGGGATCCGCACCCGCGCGGCCCCGCGCCGACGCCGGGAGCACAACTGGTCTCGCCGAACCTGAAAGAGGCACGCCAGTTCGCGCCGGGGTATGTCGAACCCGACGAGTTGGCGAAGGTGCTGCGAGACGAGTGGGCAGCGGATTCCGTCGCGGTTACCACCGGTCCGGGCGGAGCGGTCCTGGCCAATGGGAAACGGCTCACTGTGGTTCCCGTACCTGCCGACGTCCGTCTCGCCGGGCATCCCGGTTCCGACACTTGCGGCGCGGGTGACCGATTCGCCTCGGCCGCGACCGCCGCCCTGTTCGGCGGCTCCACGGTCGCCGACGCGGTGTCGCACGCGGTCGACGCGGCGGCCAGGTTCGTCGCGGCGGGCGGCGCGGCCACGTTGTCCACGTGCGACAGCACGGCCGTGGCCACGGCAGGGCCGACCGACACGAACGAGTCGGCGTTCGAGGTGGCGGCGCGAATCAGGGCGCGTGGCGGCCGACTCGTCGCCACCGGTGGCTGTTTCGATCTGCTGCATCCCGGCCATGTGAGCCTGCTGCGCCAGGCTCGCGCCATGGGTGACGCCTTGGTGGTCTGTCTCAACTCCGATGCGTCGGTGCGGCGCCTGAAAGGGCCGCGCCGGCCGATCGTCACCGCACGTGACCGTGCCCGGCTGCTCGTCGAACTGTCCTCGGTCGACGCCGTCGTCGTGTTCGACGAATCCTCGCCGAACGCACTGCTGGACCGCCTTCGCCCCGATGTGTGGGTCAAGGGCGGCGACTACTCCGGCGTGGATCTCCCCGAGGCCGCGGTCGTTCGCGGTTACGGCGGCGAGATCGCGCTGATCCCCACTGTTCCCGGTTACTCGACTACACAACTGGTCACCGCGAGCCAGGTCGGCGGCTGACCCGAGAACGTAAGGAGCGCGATGCGAACCCTCGGCAATGTCCTGATCACCGGTGGCGCTTCCGGGCTCGGCGCGGCGGTCACCGCCGCCGTCCGCGCGAACGGGGGCCGCCCCTATGTGATCGACCGGGTGGAGCCCGAGGCACCCGTCGATTTCGTGCGTGCCGATCTCGCCGACACCGTCGCCGCCGAACAAGCCGTGCACGAGATCATCGAGCGCACGGGGGGCCGGATCGACGGCGTGTTCACCGCGGCGGGGACCGACGCCTGCGGCCCACTGGACCAAGTGCCAACGAAGAAATGGGAATACGTGGTCCAGGTCAATCTGTTCGGCACCGCCGCCGTGATTCGTGCCGCCCTTCCGGCGCTGCGGGAGAGCAAGGGAACGGTCGTGACGTGTGCTTCCACCCTGGGCATCAAGGCGGTCGGTCACGCGACCGCCTATTGCGCCTCGAAATTCGGCGTCGTGGGCTTCACCAGGGCGCTCGCCGCCGAAACGGCGGGCAGCGTCGGGGTGACCCTGCTCATCCCGGGCGGGATGCACACGGCGTTCTTCGACGACCGCGACGAGCAGTACAAGCCGCCGCCCGACGCGAAACTCAACCAACCGCAGGACGTCGCCGACGCGGTGGTCTTCGCGCTCCGGCAGCCGCCGGGCTGCGAGGTCAGGGAGATGGTCGTGTGCGCCTCGGAAGAGGGATCGTGGCCCTGACGCGCACGATCCTGGTGCTGCGGGCACTCGGGCTCGGCGACCTGCTGACCATCGTGCCCGCCTTGCGCGGGATCAGAAGCGCCCACCCCGGCCACCGGGTGGTGCTCGCGGCGCCGGCAGCGCTGCGTGACCTCGTCGGCCTCATCGACGCGGTCGACGAACTGCTGCCGACGGCGGGACTTGGTGCGCTTCGATGGCCCACGGCGCCACCGAGGCTCGCGGTCAACCTGCACGGCAAAGGACCGGAGAGCATCCGCGATCTGTTGACGGCAGGCCCGGATGCACTACTGACCCACCACAATCCGGAATTTCCCGACCTGCCCGGCCCCGCGTGGCGCGACGACGTGCACGAAGTGGATCGCTGGTGCCGCCTGCTGGAATACGGTGGGATCGACGCCGATCCAACCGAACTGCTGCTGCCGGCCCCACCGCGACCCGCCCCCGAATCGAATGCGGTCGTGATCCATCCCGGCGCGGCGTATCCCGCGCGGCGCTGGCCGTCCGAACGCTTCGCGCGAGTGGCGCGTGAACTCGTCGCCGACGGTCATCGAGTGGTGATCACCGGGAGCAGAGACGAAATGCGCTTGGCCAACGCGGTCGCCGAGAAGGCCGGGCTCCCGCCCTCGGCGGTGTACGCGGGACGCACCGATCTGACCGAACTCGCCGCACTGGTTGCCGACGCGGCTCTGGTCGTGTGCGGTGACACCGGCGTCGGGCATCTCGCCACCGCGTTCGGCACACCGTCGGTAGTGCTGTTCGGGCCCACGCCCCCGAACCGGTGGGGGCCGCCCCCGGACGCGGAACACCACATCGCGCTGTGGGCCGGGACGGTCGGCGACCCGCACGCCGATTATCCGGATCCGGGCCTGCTCATGGTGCGACCCGAACATGTGCTCACGGTCGCGGCCGACTTGCTCGGACAGCGGGTCCGCCATGGGTAGTCGCGTCGGCGTGGTCGGCGCCGGTTATGTGGGGCTCACCAGCGCCGCATGCCTCGCCCACCTCGGACACCACGTGATCTGCGTCGACAACGACGAAGCCAAAGTGGCGGCGCTGCGTACGGGTGCGGTCGCGATCGTCGAGCCCGGGTTGCCGGAACTGGTTCGAGAGGGACTGGAGGAAAATCGGCTGGTCTTCACATCGGACGCGCAGGCGCTGCACGAATGCGAAGTGGTCCTGTTGTGCCTTCCCACGCCCATGGGCACCGGCGGTACGGCCGACCTCGGCGTGCTCGAGGACGCGCTGAGGACGTTGGCCACCGTCCTGCCACCGGACTGTGTGCTCGTCACCAAATCCACCGTCCCGGTGGGGACGGCAGCGCGGATTCCCGCCCTGTCCGGTCTCGCGGGCACGGCGGTGGTCAGCAACCCCGAATTCCTCCGGGAGGGCCACGCGGTCGAGGATTTCCTGCGCCCCGACCGGGTTCTCCTCGGCGCGGCCGAGCACGATCGGGAGTCGGCCGACCGTGTCGCGGCGCTCTACGCCGGAACGGGCGCACCGGTGCTGCGTTCCGACTCTGCCAGCGCCGAACTGGCAAAGTACGCCAGCAACGCGTTTCTCGCGGTGAAGCTCTCGTTCGTCAACACACTGGCCGAACTGTGCGAACGAGTCGGCGCCGACATCACCAAGGTCACCGGCGCGATGGGGATGGACGACCGGATCGGTCCCGCCTTTCTCGCTCCCGGCCCCGGCTGGGGTGGCTCGTGCCTGCCCAAGGACACGCGCGCGCTCCTGCGTGCCGCGGAAGCTCGGGGTGTGGACTTCGCCATGGTTCGCAATGCCTTGCAAGCCAATGACCGTCAGCAGGCGATGGTGCTGCGCAAGATCCGCCGCGCAGTCACCGATTCGGTCGACGGCTCGCTGGCCGGAACCCGGATCGGCGTGCTCGGCCTCGCGTTCAAAGCCGGAACCGGCGATCTGCGCGACTCCCCCGCCGTCGCGGTCGCGCGGCAGCTGACCCGGCACAGCGCCGTGGTCACCGCCTACGACCCGTGTGTGCCGGCGGGCACCCCGGGTCTGGACGGCATCCGCGTGGTGGACGACCCCTACCTGGTGGCGAAAGACGCCGGCGCGCTGGTGATCCTCACCGAGTGGCCCGAATTCCGTTCGCTCGACTGGGCGAAACTCGCGACCGATGTCGACCGACCCGTAATCGTCGACACGAGAAACCTTCTCGACGAGCGCCTGCTCACCCGCACCGGATTCACGGTGCTGGGCAACGGCACCTCCGGCGCTTCCGACGGCGGACGGGCCTTTTAGACACGCTCGTGCAGGGCCCAGGTCGAGTACGCGAAGCCGGTCTCGGCACCGGCGATCTGCTGGCCACCGGAACGCCGTCCGGCGTCGGTTACGCCCGCACCCCGCCTGGCTGGTGCAGCCGGGCGACACCGCGAAGGCGTGGGCGACTTCGGCACCGTCCGGCGCCCACGCCTACGGGGCACAGGACGAGGTCGACGCACGGCACGACAGCACGCGACATCTCGGCCGAGGAGTCCGGCACAGCGCGCCGGCCGTCGATGCCGCACACTGCTCCCATGACGACGCCCGAATCGCGAACCGGATCGATGTTCCGGTGGACTCCGGTAGCCACCGGCGCGGTGATCGCGCCCGGCGAGCGATTGACCTGGCCGCGCACGATCGGCTTCGGATTGCAGCATGTGGTGGCGATGTTCGGCGCCACCTTCCTGGTGCCGGTCCTCACCGGGTTCCCACCGTCGACGACGCTGCTGTTCTCCGGGGTCGGCACCCTGCTGTTCCTGGTGATCACCCGCAACCGGCTGCCGAGCTATCTGGGTTCGAGTTTCGCGATCATCGCTCCGGTCCTCGCGGCCACCGCCTCCGCCGGAATGGGTGCGGCGCTGGGCGGCATCGTCGTGGTGGGCGTCGTGCTGATCGTCATCGGCGCGGTGGTGCACTTCGCAGGCACCCACTGGATCGAAGCGCTGATGCCGCCGGTGGTCACCGGCACCATCGTCGCCCTGATCGGGCTGAACCTGGCGCCGACCGCCAAGACGAATTTCGAGAAGGACGCGATCACCGCGACGGTCGTGCTCGTCCTGCTGATCCTGTGTCTGGTGCTCTTTCGCGGGTTGCTCGGCAGGCTGGCGATCGTCACCAGTGTCGTGCTCGGCTATCTGCTCGCGCTCGCCCGCGGCGAGGTCGACACCGCGGCGATCGGGAAGGCTTCCTGGGTGGGGCTGCCCGACTTCCACGCACCGAGCTTCCACCTCTCGGTGATCCCGATGTTCCTGCCGGTGGTCCTGGTACTCGTGGTGGAGAACATCGGGCACGTCAAGTCGATCACCACGATGACCGGTATCGACTACGACCGGCGCATGGGCCGCGCGCTGGCGGCCGACGGTCTGGCGACCGTACTGGCAGGCAGCGGCGGCGGTTCGGCGACCACCACGTACGCGGAGAACATCGGCGTGATGGCCGTGACGAAGGTGTACTCCACCGCCGCGTACTGGGTGGCCGGCGCCGCGGCGATCGCGCTCAGCCTCTCACCGAAGGTGGGAGCCGTGATCGCCGCCATCCCGGCCGGGGTGCTCGGTGGCGTGACGACGGCACTCTACGGCTTGGTCGGAATCCTCGGCGTGCACATCTGGGTGAGCAACCGGGTGGACTTCGGCAAGCCGATCAACCAGTTCACCGCGGCCATCCCGCTGGTCATCGGCATCGCCGACTTCACATGGGTGGTAGGCGAACTCGACTTCGGTGGTATCACGCTGGGCGCCGTCGCCGCGCTGGTGATCTACCACGCCATGCGGCTCATCGGGGGATGGCGCGGGACGGTCGTCCCTGACAACGCGCACGGGGTGCGGAAGCCGGTGGAACCGACGGATCGGTGACCGTCGGCGATTCCGGGCAACAGCGATCGACGCTCCATGCGCTGGGAACCTGGAGGAATACGAGCACGACCCTCAGATCCTCGTGCTGCGGTCGGCCCAAAATCGCTCCCGCACTTCCTTCTTCAAGACCTTGCCATTGACGCTGCGAGGGAGCTGGTCGACGAAGACGACCGCCTTGGGCGCCCGCACCGGGCCGAGCCGCTCGCGGCACCGGGCGATCAGCTCCGCCTCGCCAACGGTCTGCCCCGCCTCGAGTTCGACCACAGCGGTCACGACCTCACCCCAGTCGGGATGCGGGGCGCCGACCACCGCGCAATCCCGCACGGCGGGGTGGCTCCAGATCACCTGCTCGACCTCGCCGGGAAAGACGTTGAAACCGCCAGAGATGATGAGGTCCTTCTTCCGGTCGGTGATGTGGAGGTAGCCTTCCGCGTCGCGATGCCCCAGGTCGCCGGTGTGCAGCCATCCGTCGACAATGGTCTCCGCGGTGCGTTCGGGATCCTTGTAGTAGCCCTTCATCACGAGATCACCCCGGACACAGATCTCGCCGGTCACACCCGCGGCCACCTCCGCCCCGGACTCGTCCAGAATCGCCACCGTGGCCAGCGGATAGGGTCGTCCGCACGAACCGAGTCGGTGCTCGGGCGCAACCCGTCCGTCGATCAGGTGCTCGTCGGGCCGCAGGAACGAGATCGCCGCGGGGGCTTCCATTTGCCCGTAGCCTTCCAGAAAGACCGGCCCGAGCCGCTCGATTCCGGCGCGGAGTTTCTCGGTCGACATCGGCGCCGCGCCGTAGGTCAGGTAGCGCAGGGACGAGGTGTCGGCAGTCCGCTGCCGCAGCACCTCGAGCAAGCGGTAGATCACCGTCGGCGGAAGGAACAGATCCGTGACGCGGTGCCGCTCGATGGCATCGAGGACCCGCTCCGGTGTCGCGCGCGGGATGATGACGACTTCGCCCCCGCGTGCGGTGGCCTGCAGGCTGAACAGCCCGGCCGTGTGCGTCATCGGGGCCGCGGCCAGGTTGACGATGGGTGCGCCCGCCGGATGGACCAGCGCCATCATCTGGTGGGTCACCATCGCCGACAGACTGCGGTGCGTATTCATGACGCCCTTGGGTGCACCGGTCGTTCCGCCGGTCGGCGCCACGGCGACCACGTCGTCCATGGCGTAGCCGACCCGCGGTGGCGCGGTGGGATGCTGGGCGGTCCAGTCCTGCAGGGTCACATCGTCGGTCCCTGCCGCCAACGCGATGTATACGCCGACCCCGGGTGCCGCCGTCTTCAGTTCCGCTACCTGGTCGGCGAGAGCAGGGTGGTAGAACAACACTTCCACGTCGAAGCGCCGCAACAGCCGGATGTTCTCGCTCACCGGATGGGCCGGGTTCAGCGGGACCCACGCCGCGCCCGCGCGCCATGCGCCGAGTACGCAGATCCACGCCAGCGGTGAGTTCGGCGACAGCACGGCGATTTTCGATTCGCGCCGCATGCCGGCGCTCAGTAGCGCATGGGCGATTCGGCACGACAGCGCACCGGCTTCGTCGAAAGTCCAGACCTCGTCGTCGGTCCGGTAGGCGACGCCCGCCGGATTGATCGCCCGCCCTCGATCGAAGAAATCGATGATGGCCATGTCTCACACCCTTCCCAGCACGATGACGGCGGTGACCGCTTCCTCGCCGCGGTGGAAACCACCGCCGTTCTCCGCCAACGCGATTCGCGCCCCGTCCACCTGACGCGGACCGGCGTTGCCGCGCAATTGTTCCGTGAGCTCGAAGATCTGGCCGAGCCCACTCGCCCCGAGGGGATGCCCCTTGGATTCCAGGCCGCCGGAGGGATTCACCGGAATCCTGCCCCCGAGCGTGGTCTCACCGCGCAGCGCCGCCG
The DNA here is from genome assembly GCF_044548645.1 of Nocardia sp. NPDC051929. NCBI lineage: Bacteria > Bacillati > Actinomycetota > Actinomycetes > Mycobacteriales > Nocardiaceae > Nocardia > Nocardia sp. NPDC051929. The sequence continues at coordinate 275,262 of NZ_JBIUCG010000010.1, forward strand.
GTCCACCCGCACCGAGCGGAACGAGGCCGAGCAACTCGGTCTGCAGGATCTCGCCGAATGCCGTGGCATCGTGAACCTCGGCCACGTCGATGTCCTCCGGACCGGCTCCTGCCAGTTCGTAGGCGCGTGCGGATACCGTACGGCTCGGGTGTCCCTCGAACGTCGTCGCGTCGCGGTCCGCTCCGCTGCCGAGGACGGCGGCGAGAACCTGCACCGATTTCGGCGCGCCGAGCCGCCGGAGCCCGGCCTCGCTGCACACGATCACCGCGGCCGCGCCGTCGGTGATCGGCGCGCACATCGGGACGGTGAGCGGGTACGACAGCTGCCGCCCCGCGAGTACGTCCGCCACGGTCATCGGCTTGCGGTAATGCGCGCGCGGGTTGTCGGCCGCATGGTCGTGATTCTTGGCCGCTACCGCGGCGATCTGTTCCTGGGTCGTGCCGTGCAGACGCATGTGGTTGCGAGCGATAGCCGCGTAGATGTCCATGAAGACCGAGCGGCGCCCCAGGTCGTGGTCGTCGACGTCACCACCCAGCTCCAGCAGGACGCGCTCGAGCGCGGCGGGATCGGACACGTCGTAGGCGCTGTCGAACACCGCCATGGTTCGTTCGGGGTCGTCGACGTGCATGCGCTCCACGCCGACGGCCAGCGCGACATCGGCGGCCCCCGACCGGATCCGATCCACCGCGAGCGCGAACGCGGAGGCGCCCGTAGCGCAGGCGTTCTCGACGTTCACGATCGGAATGCGCTGAATACCCGAGGCCCGCAAGGTGATCTGCCCCGCGATCATGTGCTGGCCCTCGAGCGCACCTTGCGTGGCGGTACCGAAGAACGCGGCGTCGAGTGCGTCGGCGGAGGCACCGCAGTCCCGCAACGCGTCGGTGACGGCCCAGCGGGTGAGATCGTTGACGCTCTTTCCGGCGTGTCTGCCGAACGGCGTCATTCCGACACCGGCGACCCAGACGGGGGTTGTCATGATTTTCCTTTCGATTCGGAAGTCGTCGATGCGGTCCGATCGACGCCGGCCCGCGCCGAAGGCGGTGCGGAGTCGCATCGACCGCGCGGGACGACAGGAGTCGTCGCTAAGGGCGCTCACCGATCGGCTGGTGATCCGCCAGGAGTCGACTGCCGAGGAAATCCAGTACTCGGTGTAGGGCGGCCTGGGTAGGTTGGCCCGGTTCGTCGATGAGGTGTTCGGTCAGGACCGAGTGGGGATCGAGCACGGCGTCCGGGTTGGCGGCCGCGTCGTCGAGTTCGATCGCGATGAACGCGTCGCCGAGTTGGTCGCGCAGGAAGTCGAATCGTTCGGCCGGAGAACGTCGATCACCGCAGAATCGCAGGCCCATGACCGAAAGTCCGTCGGCGCAACGTTGTTTGACGCGGGCGAGGTCCGAAGCGGACAGGTCGATGGAGTATTTCTGTCGCGAGGTGAAACCCAGCGGCAGCCCCGGCTGGGACAGCACGGGCGCGATCAGACGGTCGTCGACCGCCATGGCGAGGGCGAATCCACCGGTGAAGCACATCCCGACGGCACCGACACCCGGTCCGCCGCAGCGGCGGTGCTCGTGTTCGGCAAGCGCACGCAGCCAGTGCACGACGGGTGAGGTGCGGCCGGTGGCCAGCACCACGAACTCCCGGCTGACGCAGATCGGCCCGAGCTGACCGGCGACGTTCGCCAACGCGGAGACCAGCCCGTGCGCGGCGGGGCTGGGGTCACGTCCCGGGTTGCCGTACAGGTGCGGCACCACCGCCGTGCACCCCAAACCCGCGACGCGGCGGGCGAAGTCGAACACCTCGGGTGAGATGCCCGGAAATTCCGCCATGACGATTACGGCGGGACCGGCGCCTTGGCGGAAAAGTGCGCGGGTCTTGCCGTCGTAGGTGAACGAATCGCGCTCGAAGTCGTGAAGATCGTCGTCGCTCATGTGTAGCCCTTCTCGTGAACGGGCCCTCACTATCGACCGGCAGGACTCGCCGGTTATAGGAAAAATGTTCCCCGATGCGCCCGGAGTCACCGCTGTCCCTCGACAGCGCCGTCGATGAACAGCGGCGTCGACGAGACCGGGACCCGAAGCACTCCCCCAGCGATGTCGACCGGCACCCGAGCACCGTGGACATCCACTACATGCGCCCGGAGAAACGGCCAGTCACAGACGAATTCGTTCGGTGAATCATCCTGATCGGCCATGCCGCGCCGCTCCCAGACGACCAGCGCCGGAGTGCCGTGATTCCGCTCGGCTTCGAACAAGTACAAGTCGGGACGATCGGTGACGGTGATCCGCCGAACCCGGGTGGCGCCGTCGAGCAGGCGTGCCATCGACTCGAAGGTGTCGGCGGCCGGATGCCGCCGACCGATGATTCCGCCCGCACTGTCCAGAAGCTGGAGTTTGCCGAACATCAGCGCACCCGCGGCACGGCTGTCGCGATAGAACTCCCATTCGGGGGCGATCGGGTAGTACAAGTTGCGCCGGATGCCCTCGGCGAGCGCGAGCATCGTGCGCACCACCACATCCCGGCAGGCCAGCCTGTGCCGGTGTTCCTCCAGTTCCGGTGCGCACCCGTTCATGAACATCTGCAACGTGGGCGGCAGTTCGGCCATGCGCTGGTAGAGCTCGACCACCGGCGCGTCCGCCGTGGCTTCGATCTCTTCGAGGGTGTCGGGCATAGGAGCCTTCCCAAGGAACTGCTGCTGATGAACCGCGAGCACATCGGCCAGATGCGGCAGATTGTCCGGGAAATCCGTGGGCAGCGGCCCGCTGTGTTCGCTTGCGACGACCGGCTTTTCGCATCCGTGCGCGGCCAGCTGCGCTCGGCATGCTCGCACCAGTTCCGGGACGGTGTACGGGTCACCGTAGGGGTGGATGTCGAAAACGTCGAAATGCTCCGTTCCATCCCGCAGCACCTCTCCGAAGAAGCGCCCCCAGGTGTGCGCTCCGGCCGGTCCGTCGCCCAGCATCGCCCCCGGCACCGCCGCGCCGAGTACCACCAGCGCCGCGGGGTCCGCCTGTTTCACGGCCTCGTGGAAGACCCGCAGCTGAGCGACATAGTCACCGGCCGTACCGGCCCAGAACAACGGCAGGCATGGCTCGATCTCGCACTGCCAGAAGCGGATTCGGCCCGGCTGGTGCGCGGCGAGCTCTCGGACGAAGCGATGGTAGCGGTCGATGTCGATGGCCGGCGACGCGGGCAGCCACCGGGTGGCGCGCCGCGTGGCCCAGTGCGAACCCGCGCACACCGTCACCCACGCCTCGTCGCCGTCGGCGAGTTGGTCCAGCAACGCGTCGAGCACGTGCAGATCGAACCGGCCGGGTTCCGGCTCGACCTGCGACCAGTAGATGTTCACCCGGACGATGCCTGCGCCCAGCGCCCGCGCCTGTGGCACGAACTCCTCGGGTCGGCCGAACAGCCCGTAGGTGGTGCCACGCACCACCCCGAGACGAATTCCGGGCAGCAGTTCATCCGCGGATACGGCAGAGGTCATGGTCGTGCTCCTTTCAGCGCCAAATAGAGGACTATCAGTACTCTATTAGAGAGCCAAGCTACCATGAGATTCCACCGCAAAGGGACGTATAGTCCTCTAAGTGAACGGAATGAGTGGGCCGGACGGGCCGAGCCGCGCGGACGATCACCGCAAGGCGCCGCGACGGCGTGGCGAAGTGTTGGAGCAAGCGATACTGCGAGCGGCGGCGGAGGAACTCGCCGAGGTCGGCTACGCGGGCTTCGGCATCGACCGAGTCGCCACCCGCGCCGGAACCAACAAAACCACGATCTATCGCCGCTGGCCCAGCCGCGCGGCACTGGCGGTCGCGGCGTTCCGCGATGCCGCCCTGACCGACGACGTGCCCGACACCGGCGACCTGCGCACGGACGCACTCGCGGTACTACGCGCCGCCGCCGATCGAATGACGTCACGACAGGGAGAGCTACTGCACGTACTGGCCACCGAAATGCACAGCCAACCGGACCTGCTCCGCGAAGTTCGAGATCAGCTGTTCGACACCAGCGTCACCCGATGGCTGACGATTCTCGGTCGCGCCATCGCCCGTGGCCAAGCCCGCCCCGAAGCACTGTCGCCGCGAATCGCGACCGTGGCGGTCGATCTACTGCGCAACGAGTACCTTGTCCGCGGCGTCACCACCATCCCCGACAGCACCATCACCGAGATCATCGACACCATCTACCTGCCCCTCGTGCGGCCCCACGTCGGGCAGGGCGGCGAATGAGAGCGCGCCGCCTACTCGGACCGCGTCGAGCGCGTCAGAAGTGCGCGGCGCCACCGTCGATCGAAGTCGAGTGGCGTAATTTGTCGAGGGTCGTGGAGCGCGACGGCGGGCGCATGCGTCACGGTTGGGCGAGCGAGTGCGTCGGGGTGATGGTCCGGATGTGCAGGACGACGTCGAACCAGTCGCCCAGTCCGGCACCGGCGATGTGATGATCGACGTCGCGGTCAGGGCGGTAGGTCCCGATGATGAGGCGGAGCTTCGCGGGCCGATGCAGCCATTGCCGAACCGCGCCCGCGGGTGCGGTCCGCAGATCGAGCAGGTAACTGCCGAGTTCGGGTTGGTCGAGCACAGTGTCCGCGAAGCCCTCCACCGGAGCGGGCACAACCAGGTCGGCGCGGACGTTGCCGTGATGAAAGGTGAGCGCGACCGACAGATAACCGGTTCCGAAGCGGTCACGGAGCAGGGATCCCGTGCTCGGAAACCGTTGTGACATAGCGGCAACGGTGAGCTCTCGCGCGACGGCGGTGTTGGACACTCCTTCCCAGTACACGATCCGGTGCCCGGTGCGGTCGTGCCAGTCCACGATGCGGCGAGCGGCATCGACGGATTCGGCGGCGAAGTCACGGCGGCCCGAGGCGGTGCTGTTCTCGTGGTACCGCACGATGAGGCGAGCCGCGTCCAGGATTTCGGGTGCGCCTGCGGCGCCCGGCAACGACTCGACCAGCGTCAGCGCGTCTCGGGCGTGGTCGGCAAATGGGCGTCCGGGGTGGGTGCCGTTCGCGCGCTGTATGTGCTCGCCCAGCCGATGGGCTGTCACAATCGGGTCGTAGTGCGATCTGAGCTCCGCGATCCTTTGCGGCGCAGCTCTTTCCACGAACCTAGTCACGCGCTCGTAGTGCGCCGGTTTGGCGGCCTCGGGAGCCAGGCCGAACAGGCGCACCGGATCGTGCGGATGCGCACGATTGAACTCGCGCGCCCACTCCAGAACCGCGATTGTCTCGGCGGTGCGCCACGGCACCCACGCATCGCCCAGAATCGCCCGCACGTCCCCGGTACCCGTCCGCGCGTATTCGTCCATGTCCGCCACGACGGATTCGTCATCGAGCAGGGCGAGCGCCCGAAAACCCAGAGTTTCCACGAACAGTCGCAATATCCGGTGTGCGGTCACGGACAGTTCGTGCCCCGCGCGGGTCGTCGCGCCGACTCCGACGACGACCGTGCCGTCAGCCCGGTCGGCCAACGCCGCCAAGTCCATGAGCGATCCATCGGCGTCGAGCGTGGCGAGGGGGCGGGCGCAGTCGCGGATCCAACGCGTCACGTGCGCGGAGTCGTGCGTCTCATCCGACATGATCTGCTCCTCGACGGACGGGCCCGCCGGACCTGGCTCGGCGGAGCGCTATGGAAAATACCTTTGCGATCAAAGGCATTTATCTTTGCTCGCAAAGGTACTTTCGGGATGGAGCGGATGTCAATTGCCGAATCGCGGTCACCGAGCCCCGTCCGCCCCGCCTACCGCGACCAACGCGCCGCGATGAGGTCGGCCGCGCCGGAGCGCAGGAAGGACCGATCGAGTGAGCCGAGCATCATCGGCGTCATGAGCGATGGCGGGCGGCGACAGTTTCTCAGGATTGCCCGGCGGCGCGATCCGCGGGCGTCGCGCGATGCGCTGTCGCTTTTCCCGCGAGGGTCAGCAACTCGCCGAACACATCGGCTGCTATCTCGGCGAGCGACCGCTGCTCGTCTTCGCGAATCCATTGCGTGAAAGCGATCCCGAACACCGTGATGCACGACTCCGCCGCCAGCCTCGCGGCGAGGTCGTCGACGCCTCGCGCGCGCAGGGCGTCGGCGACCGTCGTGGCGAGACCTGCGAGCTTGTGCCGCTCGCGTTCCTGTAGTGCGGGGTTCTGGTCGATCACGAATTGTCGTGTGCGGGAGTCCGACCGGCGTTCGTCGGGAAAGAACGACGCTACGGACTGCAGCGCGGAGGCGACGATGTCGATCGCGGACGTGTCCGGGGGTGCGGCGTCCACGCCGGTGACGAACGCTTCGACCAGTAAGCCCTGTCCGCGGAAGAGAACCTCTCGCTTGTCACTGAAGTGACGGAAGAACGTGCGTTCGGTCAGGCCGGCGGACTGCGCGATCTCCGTGGCGGTGGTCTGTTCGAAGCCCCGGGTGGCGAACAGTTCGAGCGCGGCCTGCCGCAGCCGCTCCGCGGCCCCAGGTTCCCAACGTGCCATGTCGCCAAGTGTAGTGATGACAGCTACTGACATGAAGGCGTAAGGTGATGTCTGTGACTGACGTCAGTCACAGACATCACCTAGCAGGGATCGCTCCCCCGCTCAGCGGCGGAGTGGACGAAGGAGTTCACGTCATGCATGTTTTCGTCACCGGAGCCTCTGGATGGATCGGCTCGGCCACCGTCGCCGACCTGCTCGCCGACGGCCATGAGGTCACCGGACTGGCCAGATCCGACGGATCCGCCGCAGCCCTCGAGGCCAAAGGCGCCCAGGTCCGCCGCGGCGACCTGGACGACCTCGACAGCATCCGCTCCGGAGCCGAGGCGGCCGACGCCGTCATTCATCTGGCGAACAAACACGATTGGTCCGACCTCGCCGCCTCCAATGCGGCCGAGCGAGCCGCCGTTCAGACCATCGGCGACGCGCTCGCCGGCACCGGCCGCCCCTTCCTGCTCGCGTCGGGCGTCGCCGCCCTCAGCCAGGGCAGGCCCGCGACGGAGGCCGACCCTTCTCCGTTCCACGGCCCCGACTCGCCGCGCGGAGGAAGCGAGAACTTGGCGCTCGAGTACGTCGACCGCGACGTGCACACCGTGAGCCTGCGTTTCGCGCCAACCGTGCACGGCGCCGGGGACCACGGTTTCATCGCGACCCTCGCCGCGATCGCTCGCCGGACCGCCGTCTCCGGCTACCCCGGCGACGGCGCCAACCGGTGGGCCGCGGTCCATCGAGCCGACGCCGCCCGACTGGTCACGCTCGGCCTCGGCAAGGCCCCGGCGGGAGCTCGCCTGCACGCCGTCGCCGAAGAGGGCGTGCCGAGCCGCGTGATCGCCGATGCGATCGGCCGAGCGCTGGACCTGCCCGTGACCTCCATCGCCCCGCAGGACATCCAAGGTCATTTCGGGTGGATCGGCGCATTCTTCGCGATGGACCTCTCGGCAACCAGCGATGCGACGCGAGAGCTGCTGGGCTGGACACCTACCGGACCGACCCTCATCGAGGACCTCGACGCCGGTGCCTACACGGCGCACTGATCGGCCGCCGCAAGTTCATGCCGTCGCCGGGGCGGTTCCACTGGCCAGCCTTCCACCGTGGTCACCGGTAGCCTCCCCGACCCAGCACGCCCTGTGGCGATCATCGCCTCGGCGACGATAAGAAAAGACCGGTGTCCGCACCGGTGCGGCCTCGGGCATCGAGCACGCGGCGGCGTTCACCCGAACCAGGTCGAAGACCACGAGGGATTCGGTTCATCCAACCCGTCGGCGGGGCCGGGGCAAAGGATCCGGTACGACCTTTGCGGCCGAGGCAGCGGTGTCGATCATGCCGGACCGACGCCGGCCGCGCGGGCGGGGTGGAGATACTTCATCCGACGCGGTGCGGCACGCCCCGAAGTTCGCAGTGCCAATGCGTACAGCCGCAACGCGTGCCGGTCCCCCGGGCGCTGCGGCACACCGAGGAGATCCCGCGCTCGCGGATGCTGGATCGCCCGCGCCACCGAATTCGGTAGCGCCCGTGGTATCCACGCATCCGGGCGCAGCACCTGCGGCGCCAGCCCCACCGCGGCCGGACTCGTTCGCAGCGTCGTCGCGCAGGTCTCCTCGACGTAATCGCGAAACTCGGGCAGCGTGTGCGGCATGTGCCGTGCCGAAATACCGTAACGGCCATACCATTCGACGCATTCCCGATAGAGCCGATGGCTTTCTTCCGGTGTCAGCGGGCGAATGAACATATTGATCGCGAAGAAGAGTGTGTCGACATACGTCGCATGCTGGAAGAAGAAAAGATCCGGCCGGAGCGCGTGATAGCGAGTGCCGAAATCGTCGCTGCCCTGCACGTGGGCGTGCCCGGCGTGGATCAGCGAGCGCAGATCCCGGTCGGAGTAGGCGATCTGCACAATCGCGTTGACGGTGCGGCGCTTGTGCAACCACAGCCGGTAGGTCACATGCTCGGTGAGCGCCGTCGCGATCGCGGGATGCAGAATTTGCAGGGCTACCGCTCTGGGAAGCGCAAGCGCGAAACGCCGGTCTCCGAGATACTTCCGCAACAGCGATCCGGGCTCACTGACGGTCTTCACACCAGCGGCTTTCCGAGCGCGCGCCGCCTGCGCATATCGTGCAGATAGTTGTCGAAGGGATACAGCCGCCAACGCTCGGGGAACACCCGCAACACCAGTCCGATCGAGCGCATCGTCAGCTCGAAGACACGCTGGCGACGAGCGCTCCAATCCAGGCCCAGTTCATCGCGGAACCTCTGCGGGAGAAAGCCCGTGGTGAAGAACCGATTCGTCCGGCGGAACGCCAACCGCTCCAGGCGTCGATAGGGGCCCAGATCGATGACCTGGTCGAGCAAATAGGCCCGCACCTCATCGTCCAGCGTGAGATCCGAAAGCTTCGAGTCCCAGTACTCGGCGAACGCGGCACGGTCGCGCGGCCACACCTCCGCGCGCATCTGCAATGTCGTCCCGAATCGGCTCGACTCGCGGTACACCTCGTCGGCCAGCTCTTCATCCATAGGGCCGTAGAGAAAGGTAAGGGAATCGACGGTGCCGCGGTAGAGGCACGCGGCCACCCACAATTGCAGTTCCGGATCGAAAGCGTTGTACTTCACCGGACTGTGCGGGCCGGACCGCACGTGGCGATGCGAGGTGTTGACCGCCACGCGATAAGCCTCCCGATCTTCCTCGGTACCGAGCATCGCCACGGCCAGGTAGGTCAGCGTCGTACGGCCACGCTTGCGTGGATGCACGGTGTATCTGCCGCTTTCGACCGTGCTTTCCACGACGCCGCGGCCGACGGGGGGCAAACTCAATTGCATCACCACGTTGGCCGGGCCACCCAGCAGTGCTGCGGGGCCCGCCATATAGCGGCGGCGCCGTCCGAGATCGGCTTCGGCAGCAGTCAGCGGCTGTGCTGACGGTTCGGATCGAGACATGCCCAGCTCCAGCGATATGATGACATAAACTTCGCTCCATTATCTCACCGAGACAGCCGTTCAGCAATCTCGAACGCCACGACCCAGGCGGCCGCTCCTACCGATTATGTGAACCATGATTCTTCTTCTGAGGTAGGCTTCATCGCGCAGCGGGCCGCATCGGCGGCGCCGCTCGCCGACAGGGTTCGGTCGCCGATCTGCTCAACTGGAGGTGTCGATGACCAAAACGTCATGGTCCCCGCTCACGGCGGTCCGGTCGGTGGCCGACCTGGCCTCGGCCGCCGTCGTGCTGGCCAAGCGCGGAATGGTCGATCCGGCACGTCCGGCGGAGACCATCCGGGTGATGCGCGAAGCTTCCGTGTACGGCCCGTTCGTCACCACGCTTGCCCATGCCACCCGCCGCCACGGGTCCGCACCCGCGATCGTCGACGAACGCGGAACACTCACCTTCGATCAACTCGACAAGCAGTCGAACGCACTCACCCGCGGCCTCGCCGCCGCCGGAATCGGCCCCGGCACCGTGCTCGCCGCCCTCTGCCGCGACCACCGCGGAATGGTGCTGACGCTCTTGGCGGCAGGGAAGCTGGGCGCCCGCCTGGTGCTGATGAACACCGGTTTCGCCAAGCCACAGCTCGCCGAGGTCGCCGCGAGGGAGAACGTCGGCGCGATCTTGCTCGACAGCGAATTCGTCGAACTGCTCGGCGCTGTCCCCGAACGTGTACCGCGGATTCTGAGCTGGGTAGACGAGACCGACCAGGTCGAGGGGAACACACCGACGATCGACTCGCTCATCGCCGCCGAGTCGACCGCGGCGCTGCCGCCACCGCGACGCCCCGGCGGGATCGTCATCCTGACCAGCGGAACCACCGGCACGCCGAAAGGCGCCCCGCGGGACAAGGTCTCGCCACTGCAGTCGGCGCAGTTCCTGCACCGCGTGCCGTTACCATGTGCGGACACGGTCGTGATGGCAGCTCCCATCTTCCACGGCACCGGCCTGTCACAGTTCACTCTCGGCTGGGCATTGGGCAACAAGATCGTCTTCCAGCAGCGCAAATTCGATCCGCGACGAACGTTGGCGAACGTCGCCGGTCACCGCGCCGCCACCTTGGTCGTCGTACCGACCATGCTGCAGCGCATCCTCGATCTCGGACCCGGCGTCCTCGAGCAATTCGATACCAGCTCGCTGCGGGTGATCTTCACAGCCGGAGCGCCGGTATCACCGGACCTGAGCCGACGCACGGCCGACGCCTTCGGCGATGTGCTGTACAACCTCTACGCCTCCACCGAGGTCGCGGTCGCCGCCGTGGCCACCCCGCACGACATGCGTGTGGCGCCGGGCACTGTCGGCAGACCGCCCGTGGGCTGCCGGGTCGCCATCTACGACGCGCAACGTACCAAGATCACCACCCCCGGCGAGGTGGGCACGATCTTCGTCTCCAGTGGACTCAGCTTCTCCGGCTATACCGACGGCCGGAACAAGGAGATGGTCGACGGACTGCTGTCCAGCGGCGACGTCGGCCACTTCGACGCCGACGGCCGCCTGTTCATCGATGGCCGCGACGACGACATGATCGTCTCCGGCGGCGAGAACGTCTACCCGCTGGAGGTGGAGAACCTTCTCGCCGACCGTCCCGACATACTCGAAGCCGCGGTCGTCGGCGTCGACGATCGCGACTTCGGTAAACGTCTGCGCGCCTTCGTCGTACCCGCTGCGGACGCCGAGCGCGACCCGCAGGAGATCAAGGACTACGTCAGAGCGAACCTGGCCCGCCACAAGGTGCCTCGCGACGTGGTATTCGTCGATGAACTGCCGCGCAATGCCACTGGCAAGCTGGTGCGCCGCGCCTTGGAGGAGGCCGACATCTAGCTGTTGTATGCCATCACCTGCGTATCGTCGTTGTCGTCAAGTGATTCACGGATCGCGACCTGCGCGGCATGCGGCAGCGTATGCATGATCTCGC